>JAZNZM010000239.1:0-5882 GCA_045594965.1 Oscillospiraceae bacterium
TGGAAATGAGCTGGGCAAGTCAGGAAGACGTTCTCTCCACTCTGGAAGACGTTATGGTTCCCCTCTTTGAGAAGTTCGGCAAGTATAAGAGAGTTTCTCAGGCTCCCTTCCGCCATATCCCCTTCAACGAGGCTATGGAGCGTTACGGCTCCGACAAGCCCGACCTGCGCGTTGACCTGGAGCTTCAGGACGTAAGCGCAGTTGTTCAGGGCTGCGGCTTCGGCCCCTTCGAAGGTGCCTGCGTCAAGGCCGTTGTGGGTCACGACTTCACCCAGGCCCGCAAGTGGATAGGCAAGCTGCTTGTGGGCGTTGGGGTGCAGACCGGCAACAAGGCCTGCTGGGTCAAGGTTGACGAGCAGGGCAATCTCACCGGCGGCATTTCTAAGTTCCTTCAGGGCTGCGCCGAGGAGTTCAAGGCCGCTCTTGGCCTCAAGCCCGGTTCCTTCGTCTGCATGGCTGCCGGTAAGAAGCTGGCCGCACAGAAGACCGCCGGCGTTATCCGCAATATGCTGGGTAAGCGCGTTCCCGGCCACTTTGACGAGGAACAGTACGCAATGTGCTGGATCGTTGACTTCCCCATGTACGAGCTGGGTGAGGAGAGCGGCGAGCTTGAGTTCTGCCACAATCCCTTCTCCATGCCCCAGGGCGGCATGAAGGCTCTTGAAGAGGCCGAGGGCGACATCGAAAAGCTGCTGGCCATCAACGCCAACCAGTATGACCTTGTTATCAACGGCTACGAATCCGCTTCCGGCGCAGTGAGAAACCACAGCCCCGAGATCATGATAAAGGCCTTCCAGATGGTAGGTCTGGGCGAAGAGGACGTTAAGTCCAAGTTCCCCGCCATGTACAACGCCTTCACCTACGGTGCTCCCCCCCATGCAGGTGCAGCCCCCGGTGTTGACCGCATCGTGATGCTCCTCACCGGTGAGGAGAGTATCCGCGAGGTTATCACCTTCCCCATGAACCAGAAGGCTCAGGATCTTATGATGGACGCTCCTTCCGCAGTTGAGCAGCGCCAGCTGGACGAGCTCCACATCGCTATTGTTAAGGAAGAGGAATAAGCTCCTTTTAAAGCCTTCCCTCGGGGGAAGGTGCCCCCGAAGGGGGCGGATGAGGGAAATCAAGGCTCTTTTGCCCCTCATCAGTCAGCTGAAGCTGCCAGCTTCCCCCGGGGGAAGCCTTGTAAAGTATTTCTTATTTCAATTTTCAGAGGTGAATTTTTATGGTATCCCGCGTCCGTTCTCTCGGTCTCCACGGTATTGGAGGCTATGAGGTAAGCTGCGAATGCTTCCTCTCTAACGGCCTGCCTGCCTTTGAGCTTGTGGGACTGCCCGACACCGCCGTGAAGGAAGCCAGAGAAAGAGTCCGTGCCGCCATCAAGACCACAGGACTCCGCTTTCCCGTAACCCGCCTCACCATAAATCTCGCCCCTGCCGACACAAAAAAGGCAGGTACAGTCTACGATCTGCCCATAATGCTGGGCATACTCCTTTGCAGCGGCGACTTAAAGCAGCTGCCTCCCGAGGCGGCCTTCATCGGGGAGCTGAGTCTCACCGGCGAGCTGAGAGCCGTCCACGGTGCTCTGCCCATGGCTCTCCATGCCGCAAAGCTGGGCATAAAGGAGCTTTTTGTCCCTGCCGCCAATGCCGCCGAGGCCGCCTTCGCCGAGGGTCTGGCAGTATATCCCGTGAAAAATGTGGAGGAGCTTCTTGCACATCTTCGGGGTGAGTGTCTTATAAAGGCCGCTGAAAGCCCCGATCTCAGAGACTATCCCGATGTGATCCCCGATTTTGCCGATGTGAAAAGTCAGGACAATGTGAAGCGCGCTCTTGAGGTTGCCGCCGCAGGGGGGCACAATGTTCTTCTCATAGGCCCTCCCGGCTCCGGCAAGAGTATGCTTGCCAAGCGGCTCCCCGGTATTTTGCCTGACATGAGCCGTCAGGAGATGACGGAGGCCACAGAGGTTCACTCCGTGGCGGGCTTCACCGCCTCCGACCACCCCATAGTGTCCGTCAGACCCTTCCGCTCCCCCCACCACACCGTTTCCAATGTAGCCATGTCCGGCGGCGGCTCGAATCCCCGTCCCGGTGAGATAAGCCTCGCCCACACAGGCGTTCTCTTTCTGGACGAGCTGCCGGAATTCTCCCGTGACGCCCTTGAGGTGCTGCGCCAGCCCCTTGAGGACGGCAAGGTGACCATATCCCGCGCCTCCGGCAGCTACAGCTATCCCAGCCGCTTCCAGCTTGTCTGCGCCATGAACCCCTGCAAGTGCGGCTGGTACGGTCACAGCGGCGGTCGCTGCCGCTGCACAGAAAGCTCCCTCAGACAGTATCAAAGCCGCATTTCCGGTCCTCTGCTGGACCGCATAGATATCATTGTTGAGGTTCCCGCACTGGACTTTGATTCTCTCCGCTCCCGTCCCGGCGGCGAGAGCAGCGCGGCTGTGAAGGAGCGTGTGAACGCAGCCCGCAGCATTCAGGCAAAGCGTTACGGCCCCGGGGGCAGTATTTGCAATGCCTATATGTCCCCAAGAGAGATGCGCGAGCACTGTGCACTCAGCCCCGATTGCGAGGAGCTCATGCGGGGCGCCTTCGAGGCTCTGGGTCTCACCGCCAGAAGCTACGACCGCATTCTGCGTGTTGCCCGCACCGTGGCTGACCTTGAGGGCAGCAGGGATATAGAGCCTCAGCATATAGCCGAGGCGGTGCAGTACCGCAGCTATAAGCTTTTTGACTCACAATAAAACAAAGACTTCACCGAAAGGCACTTATGTTTATGAAAACTCCCAAGCCCTTTGACACAAAGCGCCGTCCCCTGAAGCCACAAGCCTATCTTATGCCCATAGAGTGGGGCGGAACTGTATGGTTTCTTGCTCCCGTAGGCGGAAAAATCAACAAAGTAAACTGCGAGGGGCTGAAGCCCCCATATCTGGTGCTGCAGAACCATGCCTCCTTCGTGGACTTCCCCATGCTGGTGAAGGCCATGTTCCCCCGAAGCGCAGGCTGGGTCATCTCCGTGGAGGAATTCATCGGAAGAGAATTTCTCATGCGCGGCATAGGCGGCATCTATAAACGCAAATTCACTCAGGATCTGGGCGTTGTGAAGCACATACTCACCATGCTCACCCGTATGAAAAAAAGCTGCGTAATCTATCCCGAGGCCCGTTTCTCCTTCGTGGGTGTAAACGAGGAGATAGACGGCGCTCTGGGCAAGCTGGCCAAAAAGGCCAAATGCCCCATCGTTGTATTCATCCAGCACGGCAACTTCCTCCGCTCTCCCCAGTGGTGCAAGCACCCCTATCGCAGAGTGAAGGTGAGCGGCGATTTTATACAGGTTGCCAGCCGCGAGGAGGTCATGAGTCTGCCTGCCTCCGAGCTCCAGCGCCGCATAGAGGAGGCCTTCCAATACGACGATTACGCATGGCAATATGAAAACGGCATCCGTATCACATCACCCATGCGTGCCCACAATATCCACAAGGTGCTTTACCAGTGCCCTGTTTGCGGCAGGGAGTTCGGCATGGAAAGCCATGGCTGCCGCCTTTGGTGCTCCCACTGCGGCGAGAGCTGGGAAATGGACGAGTACGGCCGTCTCCACCGTGAAAAGGGCGAGGATATTTTCTCCCATGTGCCCGATTGGTACAATTGGCAGCGCACTCAGGTCCGCGCTCAGGTGGACTCAGGCAGCTATGCCTTCGAAGACGAGGCGGAGCTTTACCACATGGTGAATGCCCAAAAGGGCTTTTGCAAAATCGGAGATGTGCGCCTGACCCATAATGAAGAGGGCTTCACCCTCAGCGGCATTCTCCATAACGGCGAGGAATTCTACTTAAACCGCCCTGTGAACACCATGCGCTCCGTCCACGTGGAGTTTGACTTCAAAAAGCGCGGCATCCCCGTGCCTATGGACGGCATAGACCTTGCAAGCCATGACGATACATGGTTTGTTTTCCCCAAAAACGCCAAAAATGTCCTTACGAAGCTCCACTTCGCCACCGAAGAGCTGAACAAGGCATATTTGGAAAATAAAAATAACAAGTCGCTGAGCGACACAATATAGAGCTTCCCCTCGGGGAAGCTGTCAGCAAAGCTGACTGATGAGGGACTAAATATCTTAATCTTCTGCAAGATGTTCCCTCATCCGTCTGGCCTTCGGCCAGCCACCTTCCCCCAAGGGAAGGTTTAACCTCTCAGTCACGCATACGCGTGACAACTCCCCTAGAAGGGGAGCCGGAAAGGAATAGTGATTATATATTATGAACGACATTATATTGCTCAAGCAGGGCGAGATCGTCCTGAAGGGACTCAACAGAAAAAATTTCGAGCAGAAGCTCATCGGCAATGTCATTCGCCGTCTGCGCGAATTCGGCTCTTTCAAGGTTTATGCTCTCCAGTCCACCGTCTATGTAGAGCCTCAGGACGATAGCTGCGACATGGACGGAGCCTTCGAGGCGCTGCAGACCGTGTTCGGCGTCATTGCCATCACCCGTGCCGCCGCCTGCGACAAGGATCCCGATGCCATTGCCGCCAAGGCCATTGAGTATCTGGCAGAGGATATGCGTGCTGCCCGCTCCTTCAAGGTGGAGAGTAAGCGCAGCGACAAGCGCTTCCCCATGACAAGCATTGAGCTGAGCCAGCATGTGGGTGGTCTCCTCTCCGAGGCCTTCCCCGACACGGAGGTTGACGTGCGCTCTCCTGAGCTAACCGTACATGTGGAGGTCCGCGATCTGGCCGCCTATGTCCACTCCACCCCCCTGCCCGGTGCAGGCGGTATGCCCGTGGGCAGCAACGGCAGAGCCGTCACATTGCTCTCCGGCGGCATAGACAGCCCCGTAAGCAGCTACATGATAGCAAAGCGCGGAGTTCACCTGATCCCCGTACACTTCTTCTCCTTCCCCTACACCAGCGAGGCCGCCAAGGAGAAGGTTCTCACTCTTGCGGACAAGCTCACCGCCTACTGCGGCAAGCTGATGGTGGAGATAGTCCCCTTCACCCATATTCAGGAGGAGATAAGGGATAAGTGCCCCGAGGAATACTTCACCATTATCATGCGCCGCTTCATGATGCGCATTGCCCAGCGTATTGCCAATGACAACGGCTGCGGCGCCATTGTCACCGGTGAGAATCTCGGTCAGGTGGCAAGCCAGACCATGTCCGCCATGGCGGTCACCGAGTCCGTCACCGAGCTGCCCGTGCTGCGCCCCCTCATCGGCTTCGACAAGGCCGAAATCGTAGCTCTGGCACGAAAGATAGACACCTTCGAGACCAGCATCCTCCCTTACGAGGACTGCTGCACCGTATTCACTCCCCGTCACCCCAAGCTGAAGCCCACCGTGGCCGAGTGCGAGGAGATAGAAAAAGCTCTGGATATTGAGGCGCTCATCGAAGAGGCCGTAAAAAATATCGAGAGAGTCAGACTGGCGTAAAACAAAGCTTCCCCAAGGGGAAGGTGCCGAGCGCCGTAGGGCGGGCGCTTGCTCCCGCCGAGTCGGATGAGGGACTAAGCAAAATTTTTCCCTCATCAGTCAGCCTGACGGCTGACAGCTGTCTCGCTGCGGCTCGGTCACGCCACGGCTCTGACATGCCCCCGGCATGTCATTCACTACCGCGGCGACACTCCGTTACCCCAGGGGAAGCTCATAAAGTATTTGCATTTTCTTTTTTAGGAGACCCATTATGACAAACGGAAATTACCAGTATTCTCTGGTGGAAAAGCTCAGCTTTGTCCGCTACGGCGGCACTGCAGCAGAGCTGAAAGCAGCGGAAATACTGCTTGAAGAAATAGAAAAAATCGGCGGCAAGGGCGAGATAATGGAATTCACCGTTCCTGCCTTTGACATTCACCGCTGCGAAATGAGCCTTATCGCTCCCTATGAAAAGCCC
>JAZNZM010000240.1:0-6915 GCA_045594965.1 Oscillospiraceae bacterium
CCTGATTCCCTGCTACATATTCCTGATCATCGTTTCTTTGATATCTGTATTTCCACTGTTCTGGATGTTCACTGCCGCAACCAACACCACCGTTGAGGTTGCAACAGGTAAGCTCTGGTTCGGCACCCACGCCATTGAAAACTTCAAAAACCTTGTGGATAACACCAAGCTCTGGACTTCCTTTTCAAATTCCTTCCTTTATGCCGCCGTCCAGACCATTCTTTCTCTTTTCATCTGCTCCCTTGCCGGCTACGGCTTTGAGCTTTACCACACCAAGGGCAAGGACGCCCTCTTTGCTGTGCTCCTCATGGCAATGATGATCCCCGGCGTGGCCACAATGATCCCGCTTTTCACCATGATGAGCAAGATGAAACTTATCAACACGGTTTGGGGCTTTGTGCTGCCTGCTCTGTCCACGCCTTTCCTTATCATGATGTTCCGTCAGAACTCCCGCACCTTCCCCTCAGCACTCATGGACGCGGCCCGTATAGATGGTCTCCCCGAGTGGCAGATCTTCTTTAAGATCTACATGCCCGTCATGAAGGCCACCTACGCTGCCGCAGGTGTCATCACCTTCATGAACGCATGGAACGCCTACCTCTGGCCCCGCGTCGTGCTCACAAGCAATAATGCCCAGACTATGCCTATCCTTATCGCAAACCTTGCCAACGGTTACACCATTGACTACGGCATGCTTATGATGGGTGTTCTGTTCTGCTCACTGCCCACTGTCATAATCTTCTTCATACTGCAAAAGCAGTTTGCGGAAGGCATTACCGGCGCAGTCAAGTAAAACTTTTTTACGTTCCCGGCGCCTTCTGATTGACGGAGGGCGCCGATTTTTCTATAATTTGCACACAGACAATAAATTTGAAAATTCTCGTTCAGGAGTTATATATCATGAATAATTTCAGCTTTGATCGTGTCGTTAAAGACCCTGCAATATTTGCCGAGGATCGCTTGCCTGCCCATTCCGATCATATCCCTTACCGCACACCTGAAGAGCTTTATGTGGGTGAGAGCAGCCTGCGCATGTTGCTCGACGGTGTGTGGCGTTTCCACTATGCGCGCAATCTCAGCGCTGCACCCAAGGACTTCCCGCAGGTGGACTCTACCGGCTGGGATAGCATCCGTGTTCCAGCCCATGTGCAGATGGAAGGCTGGGGCAGACCTGCCTATAATAACACTCAGTATCCCTGGGACGGTATTGAAGAATTGAAGCCGGGCCAGCCTCCTGAATACTTCAATCCGGTAATGGACTATGTAAAGACTTTCACCCTGCCGGAGCATTTTCGCGGCGAGGAAGTAAACATCTCCTTCCAGGGCGTGGAGAGCGGCTTTGCGGTATGGCTCAACGGCGTGTACATAGGCTACAGTGAGGATAGCTTCTCCCCTTCCGACTTTTCGCTGACAGATGCGCTGTGCGAAGGTGAGAACACTCTCTCCGTGCGTGTATTCCGCTACACCCCGGGCAGCTGGTTTGAGGATCAGGACTTTTTCCGTTTTTCCGGGATTTTCCGGAGCGTGTACCTGTACATGCAGCCTCATACCGCAGTGGTGGACCTTTCCGTTATCCCCACCCTTTCGGATGATTTTGCCGCCGGTACAGTGAACGTGACGGCAAAGATGAAGGGTGAGGGCTCTCTTTGCCTCAAGCTCTGCTGTGAGGGTGGCCTTGTCACCTCCGGAGAGGCACAGATCATAGATGGAGTGGCAGCAGCAGCGCTGAGTGTTACAGCCCCCGTGCTGTGGAGCGCTGAAAATCCCTCTCTCTACCGTTTGACTATCATGGTACTGGACAAAAACGGTGATCTCACCGAGATTATGTCTCAGGAGCTGGGTTTCCGTCGCTTTGAGATCAAAGACGGCATCATGCTTCTCAACGGCAAACGCATCGTTTTCAACGGTGTCAACCGTCACGACTTCAACTCCCGTACCGGACGCGTGCCGGACAACAAGGAACTGGAAAAAGATATTGTCACCATGAAGCGCCACAATATCAACGCTGTCCGCACCAGCCATTATCCCAACAACAGCTACCTTTACGAGCTGTGCGACCGCTACGGTATTTATGTCATTGACGAAACCAACATGGAGACCCATGGCACATGGGTAACAGAAGAACAGATAAAGCGTCAGGATGGCATCATCCCCAAGGATCACGCAGAATTTCAGCCGCTGCTGCTGGACCGTGTGAAATCCATCTACCAGCGTGACAAAAACCATGCCTCCATCCTTATATGGTCCTGCGGCAATGAGTCCTACGGCGGCAGTGTTATCTATAACATGAGCCAGCGCTTCCGTGAGCTTGACAAGCTTCGCCCTGTGCACTATGAAGGCGTGTTCTGGGATCGCAGCTACCCGGATTCCAGCGATATTGAAAGCCGTATGTACGCCCCTGTGACCGAAATAGAACAGTGGCTCAAGGATAACCCGGGCAAGCCCTTTATCTGCTGTGAGTATGCTCACGCCATGGGCAACTCCTGCGGTGCCCACCACAAGTATACCGAGCTTTCCCACCGCGAGCCCCGTTATCAGGGCGGCTTCATATGGGACTGGGCAGATCAGTCCATCGACATGAAGAACCTTCACGGTCAGTGGTATCAGGCCTACGGCGGTGACTTTGACGAGCGCCCTGCCGACTGGGAATTCAGCGGCAACGGTATCGTATACGGCGGCGATCATGCTCCTTCTCCCAAAATGCAGGAGATAAAATACAATTACCAGAACATTGCCATAAGCTTTGACGGCATGCGCGTCGATGTGAAAAACTACAATCTCTTCACCGACACCTCCGCCTATGCAGCCCATGCCATCCTGCATCGAAACGGCAAGGAGTGGAAGCGTGTACCCATGAACATCTCCGTACCGGCGTTGAGTGAGGACAGCTTTATGCTGCCGGAGCTTATACAGGACGAGATAGCTTTTCTCCACGATGCTGTGCAGGGAGATGAGCTGGCTGTCACTGTCTCCTTCACTTTGAAGCAGGACACCATCTGGGCCAAGTGTGGGCACGAAGTCGCCTATGGGCAGAGCGTACTGCCTGTGAAAAAGGCTATCAGGACTTGCGAAAAGACGCTGACTGTAATCCGCGGTACTATGAACCTTGGCGTGCGTGGCGATGGCTTCTCTGTCCTCTTCTCCGGCATCCGTCCGGGGCTCGCCTCCTATGTGTACGGTGGTCGTGAGCTGATGAAGCAGGCCCCCGCACCCAACTTCTGGCGTGCCCTTATTGACAACGACCGGGGTAACCAGATGCAGCTGCGCTATGCCCAGTGGAAGATAGCAAGCCTCTACGCCACACCGGACACTGTGCCTCAGATCGAGGAGCATGAGCACAGTGTCAAGGTTACATATAACTACAAACTGCCTACAGCTCCTGCCGCTTCCTGCTCCGTTTCCTACGAGGTGTTTGGTGACGGTAGTGTACATACCGAGCTTGACTATGCACCCGTAGAAGGTCTGATGGATATGCCGGAATTCGGGCTTATGTTCCGTCTGCCCGCTGAGCTTGAGCGCCTTGAATGGTACGGCCTTGGCCCGGAAGAGACCTATGCCGACCGCAAGCACGGCGGAAAGCTTGGTGTATACGAAAATGAGGTGAAGGACAATCTGGCCCGCTATATGCGTCCGCAGGAATGCGGAAACCACTGCGGTGTGCGCTGGGCACGTGTCACCGACCGGAAGGGTCGCGGCATCGAATTTTCCGGTGATGAGCTGAACGTAAACGTTCTGCACTGGACTCCCCATGAGCTGGAAAACGCCTACCACGCCCATGAGCTGCCGCCGGTCAACTACACCATTGCGCGTGTAGCTTTGGCACAGATGGGTGTCGGCGGTGATGACAGCTGGGGTGCAAAGACACATCCTGAATATCTGCTGCCTGCAGGCCAGCCTATGCACTTTAGCTTCACCTTCCGGGGGATCTGAGCATGGACATCGTCTACCATGAAAGCAGCAAATGCTTTCATCTTTATAACGACAGCATCAGCTACATCATGACCATACTGCGAAACGGGCAGCTGGGTCAGCTCTACTGTGGTGCACGCATCCATGACCGCGAGGATTTTACACACCTTCTGGAGCTTGCGCCCCGGGCCATGAGCGCATGCCTCTACGAGAACGACCGCAGCTTTTCCCTTGAGCATATCAAGCAGGAGCTGCCTTCTTACGGTACGTCGGATTACCGCGCCGCTGCGGTGGAGATTTTGCAGCCAAACGGCAGCCGACTGACGGATTTTCGTTACGTGAGTCACTGCGTTAGCCCCGGCAAGCCAAAATTGCAGGGTCTCCCCGCCACCTACACCCAGTCCAACGACGAGGCTCTCACCCTGACCGTCACACTGCGCGACGCACTCATCGGCGTGAAGGCACAGCTTAGTTACACAATCTTTCGTGACTATGCCGCCATTACCAGAAGTGTCCGCTATGAAAACGAAGGGGAAAATACCCTCACACTGACCCGCGCCATGAGCCTCTCGCTTGATCTTCCAGACTGTGACTATGAGTGGATGCAGTTTTCAGGGCGTTGGGCAGGGGAGCGGCAGCTGATAACACGTCAGCTCAGACAGGGCACCACCGCCATTGGCAGCCTGCGCGGTCATTCCTCCCACCACCACAATCCCTTCGTCATCTTAAAGCGCCCCACGGCGGACGAGGATAAGGGCGAGGTGTTTGGCCTTTCCCTGGTCTATAGCGGTAACTTCCTGATGCAGGCAGAGGTGGACGCGCACAGGACGCTGCGATTGCTGGCAGGTATTCATCCCGATGGCTTTGGCTGGCGGCTGGAGCCGGGCAAAACTTTCCAGACTCCGGAGGTCGTGCTGGTCTATTCCGACGCTGGTCTCGGCGGCATGAGCCGTACTTTCCACTACCTGTACTCAAGGCGGCTGGCCCGAGGTATCTGGCGAGATAAGCCACGTCCAATTCTCATCAACAACTGGGAAGCCACCTATTTCAATTTCACCGAAGAGAAGCTTTTGAACATCGCGCGGCAGGCAAAGGACTGCGGCATCGAGCTTTTTGTCCTGGACGACGGCTGGTTCGGCCGCCGCTGGGATGACCGTGGTGGGCTTGGCGACTGGACACCCAATCCCCAGCGCCTGCCCAATGGTGTCGCTGGCATTGCCGAGAAGATCACAGCTCTGGGTATGAGCTTTGGCCTGTGGTTTGAGCCGGAGGCTGTGAGCCGGGATTCCGCGCTCTATGAGGAACACCCGGACTGGCTTATTGCCACCCCGGGCCGGAATATGTCCCATGGGCGCAATGAGTATCTCCTTGATTTCTCCCGTCCTGAGGTTGTGGACAACATATACCGGCAGATGGCGGCGGTGCTGGGCAGTGCAAAGGTCTCCTACGTCAAGTGGGATATGAACCGCAGCATCTCCGAGTGCTATTCCTCAGCCCTGCCGCCGGAGCGCCAGGGAGAGGTTTTCCACCGCTACATTCTGGGTGTGTACGAGCTCTATGAGCGCTTGAGCGCGGAGTTTCCCCATATTCTTTTCGAGTCTTGTTCCAGCGGTGGTGGGCGCTTTGATCCGGGCATGCTCTACTACGCGCCGCAGGCATGGGCCAGCGACAACACCGACGCCGTGGAGCGCCTTTATATCCAGTACGGCACTTCCTTCTGCTATCCCATCAGCAGCATCGGTGCCCACGTCTCCGCCGTGCCAAACCACCAGATGTTCCGCACCACGCCCTTGTCCACTCGCGCCAATGTAGCCTACTTTGGCACCTTTGGCTATGAACTGGATCTGGGGAAACTGAGCGATGAGGAGCTTTCCGAGATAAAAGAGCAGGTGAAGTTCATGAAACGCTACCGAGAGCTCTTACAGTTTGGGGATTTATACCGGCTGGAAAGCCCATTTGAAGGCAACACCGCGGCATGGATGGTGGTGAGCGCGGACAAGCGGCAGGCGATCGTGGCTTATTACCGCGTACTCAATAAGTACAACGATGCATTCACACGTCTGCATCTGCGCGGCCTCGATCCGGATATGCTGTACCGTGAGCTTGGAAGAGACACTCTCCATCATGGGGATGAGCTGATGCGTGCCGGTCTCATAGCTTCCGACTCTACTGCCGGTGAGGTACTCGCCGGGATAAAGCCCAGCTCAGATTTTGCCTCGCGGCTATATATCCTGGAGGCCGCAGAGCTGTGATTATAGTCAATGCTTTGTGTTCTCTTATAAAATAAGTATGCCAGCCTTCGTAGGAGGCTGGCATACTTATTTATGTCCCATTTACTTTTTCCGGTTCTCAAGACCCTGCCGTGTAGCAGGCCTTTCCGCCCTCGTCCGTCAGCCTGCGATTTTTCCCCGGACAAGCAGGTACTCAATGTGGGCAAGAGTTTCAAGAAAGGCAAAATTTTTCTGTGCAGGCGGGAACTCCGTTCAGCTTCTGGCCCGGATGCGCCAGCTCATCATGCCCGACAGATCATAAGCGCGGATGTCCGGATTTTCCCGGATTATCCGCTCGGTCTCGTCAGGACGGCGCTGAAAGTAAATATAAGAAAGATGTCTCACTGTATTATCTTTGAAGATGCAAACACAGTGGACAGCACAATAATAGCATCCTCTAAATTCTGTTGCTATGCAAACCGTCCGGCAGGCGCATGAGTTTCACACCATAAATCCAAACCTAAATCAGCAAAAGGCAAGGACAAGCTGCTCAGCAGCTGTCCTTGCCTTTTTTCAGGCTGACTTATTCGTATCTTTTCCTTTCTTTTTCTATGTTTTATGTGTCCTTTTTGACACTATTTCAGGGGCATATTTCTTTCACTTACGGGAGAGCGTACGGTTCGCATCCGTAAGGTCGTCGGTTCGATCCCGATTAGGTCCACCACGTCGGAGCAAGCTATATAGCTTGTTCCGACTTTTTTATTACAATTTATTACAAATGAAAATGTCCTGAGCA
>JAZNZM010000241.1:0-5003 GCA_045594965.1 Oscillospiraceae bacterium
TCGGGAGTGGGTTCGGGAGTGGGTTCGGGGGTGGCCTCAGCCACGGGAGCCTCAGGTGCAACGGCTTCTGGTGCGTTTTCGGACTGTGCAGGAGGTGCAGAGGGACCGTTTTCGGCTGCACCGCCGCAGGCGCTAAGCAGAAGAATCATGCACAGAGCCAGAGCAATAGCAAGTCTTGTTTTCATTGTTTTCTCCTTTCTTATTGGACAATGCCATGAGCTTAATAATAACAGAGATTATTTTGTTGTCAATGAAAAGCTCTGAAAAAAATGCCCGATAAGCAGTCGGAGACCGTGAAATGCACTGTATTGATGTATTGAGAAAAACTCAAGCCCCTGACCTTTGTGGGTCTGGGGCTTGGGTTTTATTCTCTTCTCAGATACTTGAACTGATAGTCGTAATACACCTTGGGGATGAGCTTTGCTATGTAGAATGCTGCCACGGCGCCGATGGTGCCGGCCACAAAGCCGCCAAGAACATCGGTGAAATAGTGAACACCCAGATAGATGCGGCTGAGACCCATGGCAAAGGCGAAGATCAGAGCCACCCAGCTCTTCTTCCTGGGGCAGGTGAAGAATATGCCCAGCATGGCGGCGGTGGCGGCGGTGGTGTGGCCGGATGGGAAGGAAAAGTCGCTCTCCGTGTGCTGTCCAACCATGGACCATAGCTGATGATAAACGCTGCCCTCAAAGGTGTAGGGTCTGGGGCGGTATACAAGGGGCTTGAACACAACATTGGTCAGAAGCGCGCCCACACCCAGTGCCAGCAGCATCACTGTGCCGACCCTTCTGGTGCGGGGGAAGAGGATAAGAGCAAGGCTGACAGCTATAAGCAGAGCGCCGCCCTTTCCCATGAGGTCCATAAAGTGGGCAAAGGGGGTGAAAAAGCCTCCGGCCAGCTCATAGAGCTGAGCCACAGCCCCTGTCACCGCGGCATCAAGCCCTGCGCAGCTTGTGTTCAGCCATGCGGCTATTGCGGTAAGTTCCATTATTATTTCTCCTCGGACAGGTATTTTTTCATAGCCTCAAAGGAAGCGTCGGAAAGGGCGTGCTCCATTTTGCAGGCGTCCTCTGTGGCCGTGTCCTCGTCCACGCCTATGGACATGAGAAAGCCTTTCAGAAGCTCATGACGGGCATAAATCTTCTCCGCGACCTCAAGGCCGGACTCGGTGAGGCTCAGATAGCCCTCGGGGCTGACGGTGACAAAACCGCCGCTTTTCAGTATGCCCAGTGCGCGGCTGACGCTGGGCTTGCTGAAACCCATGTGCTCGCCCACATCTATGGCGCGTACGGCAGGATGCTCCTTTGTGAGCACATATATGGTTTCAATGTACATTTCTCCGGACTCGTGCAGATGCATTTGCGGCCCTCCTGATGTTAATTCATGGTTGATGACCATTGTAGCATATATAACGAAAATTAGCAAGGGACAGCAATGAGTACAGGGGGCATGGACAGGCCTTTGGGAATAAGCGGATATTTGCCTCAGTATTCTATTTCCGCTATGTCCAGCACCACCTGCTGGGCAAGGAGCAGACCTGCTGCGGCAGGCACCCATACCAGAGAGCCGGGGACGCTGCGCCGTCCGGGAGGGGGAGCCTCCCGCTGTTCGGCCTTCACGCCCTCTTCGGGAGAAAACACCACCCTGTGGTGATTTATGCCCCCCTTCCGAAGCTCCTTGCGGACAACTCTTGCCAGAGGGCAGCCCTCGGTTTTGCTTATGTCGCAAAGGCGCAGCAGACTTGCGTCCAGCTTGTTGCCTGTGCCGAGAGCGGAAACTATGGGGATGCCCCGTTCCATGGCGGTGAGAATGAGGTCCACCTTGCAGGCCACAAGGTCTATGGCATCCACTATATAGTCATACTTCTCACCGAAAAAACGATCCCTGTCAGCGGCCTCATAGCGTCCGCAGACAGCCGTAACGCGGCAGGCGGGATTGATATCTCGTATGCGTGCGGCCATGGCTTCCGCCTTCGTCATTCCAAGGGTGGAATCCAGAGCCAGAAGCTGGCGGTTTATATTGCTCTCGCCCACGGTGTCCTGATCTATGAGGGTGAGCGCGCCCACACCGGCTCTGGCCAGCGCCTCGGCGCACCATGAGCCAACGCCGCCTATGCCGAACAGAGCCACATGGGCACCGTTAAGCTTTTCCATGGCATCGGAACCCAGCATCATTTCCTGTCGGAGAAATCTTTCGGACATATAAAAACCTCTTTCGAAAAAAGGCAGCCCGGAGGGCTGCCTTTTTTGTATTTGATTATAACTTAGTCTATGTTCACGAACTTGAGACCGGAGCCGGGAACTATTTCGTAGTTCTTGGCAATGGCACCGATTTCAGCGTCATAGGCCTCGGCGCGCATTGCGCTGTCTGCCAGTCTGGTGCTGAAGAGATCACCGACGGACTCGAAGTATACAACATGATAGCCTGCGTAGCCGCCATTGTTGCCGTATACAACTGCACTGTCGCCGGGAACGCTGCCCTGATTGAAGAGGAAGTCGTTGAACTCCTCAACCATGTAGTTCTTGTAAATCTCCTGATAGAGTCCGCCGTTGGTGTTGGAGCCGCCGTCCTCGGAATATTCCTCGGCAAGCTTGGCAAAGTTTTCGGGTGTGGGGTCTTCCTTCCACAGCTCGTGGATGCGCTCGGCCTCGGTCTTTGCGGCGGCAAGAGCTTCCTCGCTGTACTCGCCGTTTTCGTCGGCTTCAGCCATTACGAGAATGTGGCGTGCGTCAACCAGCTGATAATGGTTGTTCTCTCTGGAAACGAACATGAGAGCATAGCTGCCGCCCTCGGAGTCGATAACGGTGGCGTCACCCTCGGTGCGGCCGGCATCGAAGAGCCAATCCTTATAGGTGTCGGAGACATTTATGCCCTGAACCACAGTCTGGGTGGAATCCTCTGCCTCGTAAGCGGACTTGCTTTCCTCGCTGACGAAGTTGCGGACGTTCTTGGTGAACTCTGCGCCGGAAGCGACATCGGCCACGATGGACTCGGCGGCCTCGTGGGCGGCGGCGATCTTCTCCTCGTCGCTCATCTCTTCGAAGGCAGCATTGGAGGTGCCGACAAAGTAGGAGTGGTAGGTGACGAAGTCATAGGTGGAGGCATTTTCATTATAGTGTGCTTCCTTCTCATCATCGCTGAAGGTGAAGGAGTCGTTGACATCGGTGGAGTAAGCGGTGGCGATATACTGCTTTTCTGCGATCTCGCGGAGCAGCTTCTCGTCAAAGCCCTTGCCGAAGTTGACGGTGAGGAACTGCTCAAGGTTCTCATAGCCGTTGCTGCTTGCCACCTCTGCGTAGTAGGCCACATCGGCGTCAATGGCTGCCTTGTCCTCTTCGCTGAGGGTGTAGCCCTTCTCAATGGCGGTATCATAGAGAACGGTCAGGTTGGTAAGGGCAACAACTGCCTCGTTGTAGAAATAGTCGGCCCAGGTCTGCTCACCGTCACCGTACATGGCAGGCTGCTCACTGAGAGGGGTGGAGGTGTTGAGCATGTAAGTGGCCATGTCGCCGTAGTAGGTGTAGAGCTCGGCATAGGTGTTGCTGACTTCGCTTCTGTAGAAGTAGCTGAACTCAGCTGGGGAATACTTGGTATCGCCGATCTGGATGGCAGTGGTCTTGGTGGTGGTAAGGTTGGAGTTAATAAGGGCTGCCGCAACAATAACGATGGCGAGGCAGACAATGAAGATTATGCACTTGGTGTAAAACTTCCTGTTCTTCTTGGCTTCCTCGGCAGCTGCTGCCAGCTTCTTTTCTTTAGAGCTCATTTTGAGGTATCATCCTTTACGATTTATCTTATGTGCGGTCAGCTTTGACCGCACAGCGGATGATATTATATACGATTTGTGTGAACATTTCAAGACGCTTACATATAAAAGAAAGGAAAAGTGATGCATTTTTGAGGTTTTTTGGGAGTAGAATTACAAATAGAGGGGCAAAGCCCCCTGTAAGTCTGCATAGCTCAGGCATATCTCAGAATCCGTCAGAGGGAAGCAAATATGAAAAAATACCGCAAACGAA
The DNA here is from genome assembly GCA_045594965.1 of Oscillospiraceae bacterium. Taxonomy (GTDB): domain Bacteria; phylum Bacillota; class Clostridia; order Oscillospirales; family Oscillospiraceae; genus SIG459. The sequence goes on from JAZNZM010000241.1 coordinate 4,020, forward strand.
TAATTATAGACCTTATTATTGTGGCTGTGCTGGCTGCGCTGCTCATTGATTCTTCAAGCCGCATAGTCACAAGCAGCTACACCCTGAGATCCGATAAGCTGCCGGAGAGCTTTGAGGGCTTCACCATTGTTCAGCTCAGCGACATTCACGGACATATTTTCGGCAGGGACAGCGCGAGGCTCGTGGAGAAGACTGCCGTTCAGAATCCCGACATAATAGCCATCACCGGGGATATGGCCGATGAGAATACAGAGGATTTTTCTGAGCTGGAGTCCCTCCTTTCGCAGCTTCGTGAGATAGCCCCGGTCTACTATGTCAGCGGCAACCACGAGTGGTGGGCACGATGCCTCCCCGCCCTTGAGGAGATATTTGCCCGTCAGGATGTGCACTATCTGAAAAACGAGTATGTGATGCTGGAGCGCGGGGGAGAGAGCATAGCCCTTATCGGTGTGGAGGATCCCAACGGCCCGGCGGGCATGATAAAGCCACCTGAGCTTGTGGAGGCTCTGGAGGAGGCAGAGGGGGAGAGCTTCCGTGTGCTTCTGGGCCACAGAAACTACTGGCGGGAGACTTACCCCGAGCTGGATGTGGATCTTATTTTCTGCGGTCATGCCCACGGCGGCATAGTACGCATTCCCTTTGTGGGGGGAGTCCTTGGCACGGAAATGAGCCTTTTCCCCGATGATGTGGAGGGCACCGTGGAGAGTGGGCGATATACTCTTGTCATCTCCCGTGGCCTTGGCAACAGCGTGCCCATACCCAGATTTTTCAATAACCCCGAGCTTGTTGCGGTTACTTTGGAAAAGGAATAAAAAAGTGTAATCCTCCGTGAAGAGGGTGCATATACTTTAGGTATATGCTCATTTTTCACGGAGGTGTTTTTATGTATTTCAGAGGGGATATTGACGATTTTATTTTCGGGGACAGCGACCCCGGCCCCAGTGCACGCTGAAAAAGTAATAAGTAAAAAAGTAATGGGTAATA
>JAZNZM010000242.1:0-3399 GCA_045594965.1 Oscillospiraceae bacterium
ACCGATTTCGACCTCAAGCAGCATCAGATCCACAGCGGCGAGTCTATGGAATATATCGATCCCGTTACCAACGAGCGTTATATCCCCTACTGCATCGAGCCCTCTCTGGGCGCTGACCGCGTAGCTCTCGCTTTCCTGTGCAACGCTTACGACGAAGAAGAAGTCAAGCCCGGCGATTCCCGCGTTGTCATGCGCTTCCATCCCGCTCTTGCTCCCTACAAATGCGCCGTTCTGCCCCTGCAGAAGAAGCTTTCTCCCTATGCTCAGACCATTTATGATGAGCTCAGAAAGTACTTCCCCGTCGATTTCGACGAGACCGGCTCCATCGGCAAGCGCTATCGCCGCTCCGACGAAATCGGCACTCCCTTCTGCGTCACCTTTGACTTCAACACCGTTGGCACCGAGACCGACGAGGCCGACGGCTGCGTCACCGTCCGCGAGCGCGACAGCATGGAGCAGGTCCGCATCCCCATTTCCGAGGTCAAGGACTATATCCTCCAGCGCATCAAGTATTGATGGAGATTGAAAAGCTCCCCGAGCACAGCGAGGAGAAAAAGCCGGAGCAGAGCGGCCAGTGGCTTTGGAAAAACCTGAAGCCCTTCGGCTGCATACTCTGTCTCCTGCTTATGGTGCTGATGCTCGTAATCTGCTTCACCACAGGCCGCGACCCCGTGAAGGGCTACGAGGCTCCTCAGAGCACGGAGTATTATGCCGGGAATCTCACGGAGCTTGTGTCCGAGCTTGAGGAGAATGTGCTGCCCCGGCTTGAGGGCATCGTCTCCTGTGAGCTGAGCGACGGCAAGGTGGCCATCACTATAGAGGAGCGCGTGTTTGCCTCCAGCCGCGGCGCCGTGCTGAGGTATTTCGACTCATCGCTTTTTGAGTTTATAATGGAATAAGCACAAAAGCTCCCCTGTCCACACGGCAGGGGAGCTTTTTGCAGGATGCATTGTACGGTCGCACCCGTAGGGCGTGGGCTTGCTGCCGCCGTTTTTGCGGAACGGTCAAGACCGTTCCCTACAATTTGAAGGAAACCTTAAACCATGCGCCCGTAGGGCGGGCTGACCTCAGCCCGCCACGGGCCGATGTGGGCATCGGCTCCTACACCGCCCGCTCGGTAGGACAGCCTATCCGCTGGCAGGGGACTTGCCAAATCTCTTGCCTTATATTAAAATATCTCCGTTATCAATTCAGCAGGGAGGCCGCGCCATGGATATCCAGCATCTTAAATATGCCCTTGAGATAGAGCGCCACCGCTCCATTTCCAAAGCCGCGGAAAAGCTCTATGTGAGCCAGCCCTTTCTCAGCAAGGCCATAAAGGAGCTGGAGGCCGACATCGGCACCACCATTTTCAACCGCACCAGCCGCGGCGTTGTGCCCACCAAGCTTGGCGAGGAGTTTCTTGTGAGAGCAAGAGACATTCTGGCGGACGTGGAGGCCCTTGAAAACCGCTTCCGCAACAATTCCTCCCAATCTGTCCGCTCAGCCATCAGCGTACCCATCGCCTGCTACATCTCCCATGCCTTCGTGGACTTTGTCCGTGAGCTGGAGAAGGGTCAGGACATGAAGATAGACTACCGGGAGACCAACACCATGTCTACAATCCACCATGTTGCCGCCCGGGACTGCAATATAGGCATAGCCAGAGTCCAGACCGCCTTCGAGGACTACTATCTCCGCTATATGGAAAGCAAGGACATAGTGGCAGAGACCATCTGGAAATTCAACTATCACCTTGTAATGAGCAAGGCAAGCCCTCTGGCGAGCAAAGAGCACATTTCCACCGACGACCTGCAGGGACTTGTGGAAATAAGCCACGGTGACCCCACCATTCCCGCTCTCTCCGCCAGTATGCTGACAGAGCTGCGCACCAGAGTATCCAACCGCCGCGAAATTCTGGTCTACGAGCGCCAGAGCCAGTTCGAGCTGCTCTGCGCTATGCCTGAGACTTACATGTGGGCCTCGCCCACACCCCAGAGCGTCTTTGATACCTACCCCCTCACAGAGAAAAACTGCGACTTCCCCGACAACGAATACAAGGATCTTCTCATCTACCGCAAGGGCTACCGCCTCACCAGCGAGGACAAACTATTTATTGAGAAGGTGAAGGAGACTGTTTCTGCCCTGCACTGATTTGTCCGTGATATAACAACACATATATACTGCGATGCGCACAAATGCCTTTTTTGCCAATACAAAAGGTTATTTGTGCGCATTTTTGCAATATTGCTATCACACTCCGGAATATCTCCATGCTTTTTTCATCACTTCCGAATATAGCAAACGTTTGGTACAATTTCCATGGAAAAAAGGTAATAATATAAGTATCAACAGATTTGCCCATAATGGCAGAAAGGGAAAGATATGGAATTTGTAAAAGGCGCATGGAACGAGGGCATCAATGTCCGCGATTTCATTCAGAATAACTACACCCCCTATGACGGCGATGAGAGCTTCCTCGCCGCTCCCACCGCCCGCACCAAGCAGCTCTGGGACGAGCTCTGCGTTCTTCTTGAGAAGGAGCGTCAGGCTCCCGGCCGCGTGCTGGACGCTGACACCAAGGTGATCTCCGGCATCACCGCCCACGACGCAGGCTACATCAACAAGGATCTCGAGGTCATTGTAGGTCTCCAGACCGAGAAGCCCCTGAAGAGAGCCATCATGCCCTTCGGCGGCCTCCGCATGGTTGAGCAGAGCCTTGAGGAGCACGGCTTCCACATGGATCCCGAGGTGAAGAAGATCTTCAAGTATCGCCACAGCCACAATGAGCAGGTTTTCGCCGTCTACACCCCTGACATCCGCGCAGCCAGAAGCGCAAAGCTGCTGACCGGTCTGCCCGATGCCTACGGCCGCGGACGCATCATCGGCGACTACCGCCGCGTTGCCCTCTACGGCGTTGACTACCTCATTCAGGAGAAGAAGGCCGCCAAGGACCGCTGCGACGCCGCCGAGCTCAGCGAGGAGCTTCTCCGCCGCCGCGAGGAAATGGCCGAGCAGATCGACGCTCTCCACGAGCTGAAGGAAATGGGCACTATCTACGGCTTTGATATCGGCCGCCCCGCTCAGGACATTAAGGAAGCCATCCAGTGGACCTATCTGGGCTACCTTGCCGCTGTGAAGGAACAGAACGGCGCCGCCATGAGCCTTGGCCGCACCAGCACCTTCCTTGACATTTATGCCCAGCGCGATCTTCAGGAAGGCCGCTACACCGAAGAGGAAAGTCGGAGGCCAAGCGGTCTTAGGAAGACAAATGTATGAAACAACTCCTTGGCTCACAGAACGAGATGGCTACGATCCGACTTAGCAGAACGGCGCCGCCATGAGCCTTGGCCGCACCAGCACCTTCCTTGACATTTATGCCCAGCGCGATCTTCAGGAAGGCCGCTACACCGAAGAGGA
>JAZNZM010000243.1:0-2622 GCA_045594965.1 Oscillospiraceae bacterium
CAGGCCGGAGCTGGCGTTCTGAATACGCTCGGTCAGTGCTGCGACAATTGCCTGCTTCTCGCTGAGAACTTTTGCGTTCGGCATTGTTTACACCTCCGGGGTTATTTCGTTGCGCCCGAAAAAGAAAAAATCCTCATGTCCGTAAAGACATGAAGACAGAAAGCAATCAAAATATTGATGCTGTCCTCGGCAGGATTTCCGCTTTCGCCACCTGCTGTCTTTGGAGCGCCCCAATATAATATCAGAAGCAATTGCGCTTGTCAAGCATTTTTTCTCTGTGTTTTCAATGAATTTTTTCTTTTTTCTATCCTTATCATTGCCAAAATGCACGAAAGGGTTTAGAATAGAAAAAAACAGAGTTGGAGGAACCGGTGATGGACAGCTACAGCGGAAATATAATAAGAATATATAAAGATTATCTTGAGTGGTCAAGAAATTTTATGAGCTCCCTTGGCGGAGTCAAAATGGTGGCTCAGATGTTCACCGGCGGCGGTGAGTATAAAAACAGGTCCGAGCATATGGATTTCTTCCATGCCGTTGAGAAGGCGGCAGGGGAGTATCTGGAGGCATATAAGGCAGGGAGCCTTGAGGGTGACAGCCTTACCGGGCTTTTGAAATATGTTCTTCTGGACTGCCACAGCGAATGCGATGCGTGGGCTGACTGGATGCTTATGGCGGTGGAGAAACACTTTCTGCCTTTTGCGGAGCTGCTCAGCGGAGAGGAAGCGGCAATGCTCTATGAGCCTTACAGGAAGCTCCGGAGGAAGAACAAGGGACTGCCTCCTCAGGATGAGATGCTGAAAAAACTGAAAAAAAAGAAAAATTAAATGTACGGACAAGTTATTGCAAAATGTACATACATGTTGTATAATCAGTGAATCAAAAGCATTAATCCGGCGCATGGAAGGCGTCGGCAAACAAACGGGACGCCCGGCGCCCCCGGAAGGAAACCTTATGGAAAGAAACCCCATACTTCTCAGCACGCTCTCCATGGACAGCGATATTCCCCTTTACTCTCAGCTTGTGAGCATCGTAAAACGCAATATCTCCGCAGGCACTCTGGCAACAGGCGACCTTCTCCCCAGCGAGGCGGAGCTTTGCAAGACCTTTGATATTTCCCGTTCCACCGTCCGTCAGGCCATCGGCGCCCTTGAGAGCGAGGGTCTGGTTGTACGCAAGCAGGGGCGCGGCACCTTCGTGGCCGAGCCAAAGGTACGCAGAAAGACCGAAATGGTCTATTCTTTCACCAGCGAGATCAGCTCCATGGGTATGACCCCCTCCTCAACTCTTATCGAGTTTGAGGTCATCGAGCCTACTCCCGATATTGTCAAGGTGCTGGAACTCAGCGGAACCGACTCAAAGGTATACCGCTTTGTCCGTATCCGTCATGTGGACGGAGAGCCCCTTATTCTTGAGACAAGCTTTTATCCCCAGTACATATACCCCAAGCTCACCAGAGAGCTGCTGCAGACCCACAGCTTCTACAGCCTTCTCTATGAAGTGGGTGTTATCCCAGCCAATGCCGTTGACTCCTATGAGGCTGTTATTATGAGCCGCAAGGAGGCGGAGATGCTTCACTGCAAGCCCGGCAGCTGCGGTTTCTTTGTACAGCGCCGTACCTACACCGAGGCCGGCATGGTATATGAGTTCACCCAGAGTCTCATGCGCGCCGACCGCGTGAAGCTGGATGTCTTCCTTCATAAGGATGGTGTGAGCTTCACACGCAGCGTGGATAAAAACAATAACTGACGCTTTCAAAAACCGCCTTCGGGCGGTTTTTGTTTGCTGTCCGGGGAATTATTTTTGCGGTGGGGCATATATTAAATGTGTCCGCCTCTATTATTGTTGAAAAAGTCGGGATAATTAGACTTAGAAGGCAAAAAACCGCAAAAATATCATTAATTTTTGAAAAAAGATATTTACAAATAAGTAAACTTGGGGCATAATAGGGGACGTATGAAATGTATGGTACGTTTCCGATAACAAATTACTACTCTCAGGAGGAATAAACTAAATGAACAAAATCAAAGTTGGTATCAATGGCTTTGGCCGTATCGGTCGCATGGTTTTCCGCAACAGCATGAACCATCCCGAGATCGAGATCGTTGGCATCAATGACCTCTGCTCCGCTGACTACCTTGCATATCTGCTCAAGTATGACACCATGCACGGCAAGTTCGACGGTGAGGTCTCTTACGAGGGCAACAACCTTGTAGTCAACGGCAAGAGCTATCCCTGCTTCAGCGAGCGCAATGCTGCTGACCTGCCCTGGGGCGAAGTCGGCGCTGAGTATATCCTCGAGTGCACCGGTCTCAACCTGACCGCTGAGAAGTGCCAGCCTCACATCGACGCAGGCGCCAAGAAGGTCATCATGGGCGCTCCCTCCAAGGACAGCACCCCCATGTTCGTCTGCGGCGTCAACCTCGACAAGTACACCAAGGACATGACTTTCGTTTCCAACGCATCCTGCACCACCAACTGCCTGGCTCCCATTGCCAAGGTTCTCAACGAGAAGTTCGGCATTGTTGAAGGCCTCATGACCACTGTTCACTCCACCACTCCCAGCCAGAAGATCCTGGACGGCGTTTCCGTTAAGGACTGGCGCGGCGGCCGTGCAGCAGC
>JAZNZM010000244.1:0-6367 GCA_045594965.1 Oscillospiraceae bacterium
AATAATATGAAAAAAGCTCCACATTGTGGAGCTTTTTTCATATAGATATTTGAGAAATCAAACAGCGCTTATGCCTTTTCTGCACGGAGCTTCTTCTGGAGCCAATCCTTGCCGTCAACGAAGCGGGAGACGATGAAGGAAACAACATAGTCGCCGGCTGCGTTGATCATTGTTGCGGGAGGATCAACAAGGTTGCCGATGGCAACGAGGATTGGGAAGGCCATCTCAATGGAATCGGGGAAGAAGATGGTGCAGATTATGTATTCGCCAATATAACCACCACCGGGAACACCGGACATACCTACGCTGGAGAATACTGCGACAAGAACAATGAGGGGCAGCATTTCAAAGCCCAGTTCCTGACCGGTAACACCGAAAACGAAGGCAATTTTAAGAACGCAGCTGAAGCAGCTGCCGTCCATGTGCATGGTTGCACCGAGAGGAAGAACGATGTCGCTGACATCCTTGCCGATACCGGTATCCTTGGCTGCATCCATGTTGGTGGGGATAGTAGCAACAGAGGAGCAGGTGCCAAGAGAGACAACTGCAGGTCTTGTGATGTGCTTGAACATGGTCTTTATAGCGCCCTTGCCGCCGCCGAAACGGGCAAACAGGGGGAATGCGGTGAAGATGTATACAAAGCAGAGAGGATAATAGAGAAGGAGTGCGCGGCCATAGCCTTCCATAATCTGTGCGCCATAGCTTGCAACAAGATCTGCAAAGATGGCGAAGAAAGCTATAGGAGCATAGTAGGTGACAATCTTGACCAGCTTGAGCATAACATTGCTCAGATCCTCAAGGAACTTGCCAACAGCGGTTTCCTTGCCGCCGTTAAGATTGACTGCAAAACCAAAAAGAACAGAGAAAACAATAAGGGGCAACATTGCTCTTCTGCTGAGCAGACCAACAAAGTCCTCAGCGGTGAAGAAGTTAACTATCATCTGGCTGAGGGAGGCATAGTCGCCCATTTCCTCGGTGGGAATCTCAGTCCATGCGGTGAGCACGGGAGGGAATATCTTAACGAGGACAAACATAATAACGGCGGCAATTGCGCCTGTTACGATGAAAGTGCCAATAGTAATGCCCATTATCTTTCCTGCGCGCTTACGGGAGCCCATGTTGGCAACAGCGCTGGATATTGAGGCAAAAACAAGGGGCACAACTATGCAGAACATCATGTTGATGAAAACAGTTCCGAAAGGCTTAACCCAAGTTCCGAATTTGGGGAAAAGCCAGCCGGCCACTGCACCGAGAATCATGCAGGCAAGCAGGATTATCATAAAGGCATAGTTTTTAAGTACGGACTTTTTGTTAATGGTCTTGCTCATTTTGCCATTCCTCCAAAATTTATATCTTATATCAATAATTTAATTCTTCGTCTTTAATCTCGCCCACGGCCACTATATTGGTGGGACCTGTGAGCCAAAGCTCGTTTCCGTCAACATCCACACTGAGCACTCCGCCGTGAACGCAGGCTCTTACGCTGCCTTCTGCAGTCACAAGGCCCTTTCGACGAAGCACAAGAGCCGTGCTGGCTGTGCCTGTGCCGCATGCATAGGTCAGGTCCTCCACTCCCCTCTCATAGGTGCGGATGCGGAGGCTTCCATCGGGAGAAAAATCATAGAAATTAATGTTTGCTCCCTTGGGAAAGGCTTTGGCAAAGCGAAGCTTTCTGCCCAGAGCTTTCAGTTCCTGTCCGGGAATGCGCTCAAGGCCTTCGATATGTACCACCGCGTGTGGCAGACCCGGGTTTCCCAGCTCCACATAAGCACAGTCATAACTTACACCCTCGGCCTCTGCGCTGCGCTCAAGCTCCACAGTCGTTGCCGGATTGAGCTTCACACGGTAAAAGCGCTCATCCATACGCCAACCGGTAACTGTACCGGACATGGTTTCCACTTGCTGGACCTCGCCGGCAAGACCATTTTCGTACCCAAAGCGGCAGATACAGCGGGCACCGTTGCCGCACATCTCGCCCTCACTTCCGTCGCTGTTATAGAAAACCATGCGGAAGTCGCCATCACCTTTTGCTTTTTCAACGACCATAAGACCATCAGCGCCTATGGAGAGGTGACGCTCGCATATTTTAGCTGCGATTGCAGAAAATGCGTTCTCGGGAAGCTGCTCTTCTATGTTATTGATTATTATGAAGTCGTTTCCGGCTCCATTCATTTTCCAGAATTTCAAAGCACAGTTCACCTACCTTTGATCTTATTATACTAAAACTTTTAGCTCTTTACATTCCATATTGTGTGATTTATCTTGCAAATAGTGCTATTAGATCAACATAATAAAAGGGCAGGATAAATCCTGCCCTTTTATTATGTTTATTTACCTGAAATTGCCTTGGCCAGATCGTCGAGCCAGTCGCCCTGAATATTCTTTGCCTTGCCCTTGTCGCATAGCTCAGCAATGGTGGGATCCATGGGAAGACGGGCAACATTGGTAATGCCGTGCTTGGCGGCTATTTCCTCAATGTGGCTCTTACCGAAGATTTCGTGGCGCTTGCCGCAGTCGGGGCACTCAAAATAGCTCATGTTCTCAACGAGGCCGAGAACGGGAACATTCATCATCTTTGCCATGTTGACAGCCTTTTCAACTATCATGCCGACAAGCTCCTGAGGAGAGGTTACGATGATGATGCCCTTAATGGGCAGAGACTGGAATACGGTCAGGGGAACATCGCCGGTTCCGGGAGGCATATCAACAAACATGTAGTCCACATCGCCCCAGACAACATCAGACCAGAACTGCTTGACAACGCCTGCAATGACAGGGCCGCGCCAGATAACGGGAGCGGTGTTGTCCTCCAGCAGGAGGTTGACGGACATGATCTTGATGCCGTTTGCACTTATCTTGGGCTCAATGCCCTGTGCGGTGGCGCCTGCACGGTCATTGTTGAGGCCGAACATCTTGGGTACGGAGGGGCCGGTTATATCTGCGTCAAGAATGGCGGTATTGAAGCCGCTGCGGCGCATTTTGCAGCCCATAAGAGCGGTTACAAGGCTCTTACCGACACCGCCCTTGCCGGAGACTACGGCAATGACATTCTTGACGTCGGAGTAAGCGTTCATGGGTTCAATAAGGCTCTGGGGCTCGGTGCGGGAAGCGCAGTTTGAGCCGCAGGATGAGCAATCGTGAGTGCAGTTTTCAGACATGGGTACATCTCCTGTTTCTAAATTATATCACCGTATTATTATAACCCCAATCCGCAGTATGTCAAGCTCTTTACCCCCTGCCATTTTGGGTGTATAATGGAGAAAAACAAGCAAAGGGAGCGGATTTATGAACTATATTGACGCTGTTAAGGGCTATATCCCCCGCTGCAAGCAGGAAGAACACGACAGGGATTTTATGCTCCGTTTTATAGAGAATAATACGGACTGCCTTGTACGGGATAACGACACCGCCCACTTCACAGCATCATCTTGGATTGTCAGCCCCGACAGAAAAAAGGTGCTTATGGTTTATCACAACATATACGACAGCTGGTCATGGACAGGAGGGCATGCCGACGGAGAGCCAGACATGGAGGCCGTAGCAAGAAAAGAGCTTATGGAGGAAACGGGGCTCAGTCACCCAAGACTTGTAATGCCCGAGCCTGTGTCTGTTGAAATTCTCACTGTTGACGGGCACATGAAAAGGGGCAAATATGTCCACTCCCATCTGCACCTGAACCTCACCTATCTCTATGAAGCAAGCGAGGAGGAAGCCTTGCGCATCAAAGCAGATGAAAACAGCGGTGTGCGCTGGTTCACAGTGGATGAGATGTTCGCCGCCGTCAGCGAAAAATGGATGGCGGAGAATGTGTATAAAAAGCTCTGTGGGAGAAGCATGATATGAATATTAAAGAGTTTAGCGCAGCTGACATAGATATTGTATTCGAAATACAACAAGCGGCGTACAAGCCTTTATTTGAGAAATACCATGATGTCAGCACAAGCCCATACATGGAGAGCAAAGAAACAGTTTTGCATAAATATATGAGAGCCGGTACGAAAGGCTATATTTTTATCAAAAATGGAATTCCGGTAGGTGCGGCAAGGATTGCTTTATTCCCTGAAATCAAAAGCGGTAAAGTGTCAGCGCTGGCAGTTCATCCGAGGTATCAAGGACAAGGTATTGCGCAAAAAGCTTTATTGGAAATAGAAAAAATGCATGATAATGTCGAACGATGGATTCTTGACACTATCCTGCAGGAAGCCGGAAATTGCCATTTATACGAGAAAATCGGTTACAAAAGAACAGGCTTGCCTGAAGAAATAAACAAAAATATGACATTGGTTTCTTACGAGAAGCATTATACAAAAAAGCACCTGTGAGACTGCCTCACAGGTGCTTAATCATTTCTTAGAACTTATACTTGGGCTTTTTCTTGGGGGGCATTTCCCAGCAATGATGATCTGTGTGGAGCAGATGGTGGCTGCGTTCACCCAGAGGACGCTCGAAATACTCATTATAGATAGCCTGAACATCGCTGTTCTCGTGGGAATAACGGATGGGGGCATCGCTGTCCAGCTGCCAAAGGACATCGCCGCGTTCTTCCGCAAGCTCAAAGCCGTCATGGATGGGCTGTCCGCCGCCGCCTGCACAGCCGCCGGGGCAGGCCATTATCTCAACAAAGTCGAAACGGGCTCTGCCTGCGCGGATATCGCGCATAAGGAAGCGGGTGTTTCGCAGACCGCTGACAACAGCAACCTTTACGTCACCTGCGCCGGGAATGGTGAATGTGGCCTCCTTGCGTCCCTTTATGCCACGGACCTCGGTGAAGGCATCGGCAGGAGGATTTTCTCCGGTGACCATATAATATGCGCTTCTCAAAGCAGCATCCATAACACCGCCAGTTGCACCGAAGATTACGGCTGCGCCGGTACCTGTGCCAAGGGGAGAATCAAAGGGAGTCTCGGGCAGATATTTCACGGGAACATGCTCAGAGCGGAAGAGACGGTCCATCTCACGGGTGGTGAGTACTACATCCACATCGGGATCGCCGCAGGCATCGTTCATCTGGGGCAGAGCGGCCTCGCTCTTCTTGGCAACGCAGGGCATGATGGAAACCACAAACATCTTATGGGGGTCAACACCGATCTTCTCTGCGAAATAGCTCTTTGCCACGGCGCCAAACATCTGTTGGGGACTCTTAGCGGTGGAGAGGTTATCGGTGAACATGGGATACTGGCTCTTTATAAAGCGTATCCAGCCGGGACAGCAGGAAGTGAACATGGGCCACTTATACTGGTCACGGTGGGTATAGCGCTCTATGAACTCGCTTCCCTCTTCCATAATGGTAAGGTCGGCACCAACGTTGGTGTCGAATACCTGATCGAAGCCGAGGCGCTTAAGTGCGGCAACCATTTTGCCTTCAACGCCGGTTCCGATAGGCATACCGAAGTCCTCACCGAGAGCGGCACGAACTGCGGGAGCGGTCTGAACGATAACGATCTTCTCGGGATCGTTAAGAGCCTCGAATACCTTATCGGTATCGTCCTTCTCGCGAAGAGCGCCGGTGGGGCAGTTTACGATACACTGACCGCAGGATACGCAGCCAACGTCGGCAAGGCCGAGGTTAAAGCCGCAGGCAACGTTAGTATCAATGCCGCGGTCGTTAGCGCCGATAACGCCAACCTTCTGTGCCTTACAAGCGGCAACGCAACGACGGCAAAGAATACACTTGTTGTTGTCGCGGATCATATGAGGAGCAGAGCAGTCGATCTTGTACTCGGGCTTCATTCCGTCGAACTTAGCTTCGTCGGTTACGCCGTAGTCGTTACAAAGAGCCTGGAACTCGCAGTTGCCCGAACGAACGCAGGAAAGACACTTGCGCTCGTGGGTAGAGAGCATAAGCTCGAGGGTCATTTTTCTGGACTGCTGAACTGCGAGGGAGTTGGTCTTAACGACCATTCCTTCGGTTACGGGATATACGCAGGAAGCAACGATTCTGAAGGGACGTCCGCCCTCGCTTACCTCAACAACGCAGATACGGCAAGCGCCGATCTCGTTCATTTCCTTCATAAAACAGAGGGTAGGAATGTCGATTCCGACCTGACGTGCTGCTTCGAGGATGGTGCTACCGGCAGGTACGGAGACGTCCATACCGTCGATCTTAAGATTAATCATATTAGCCATAGTATGTTTTCTCCTTTCCTTAGCCTTTGATAATAGCCTTAAACTTACAGGTGCCTACGCAAGCGCCGCACTTTACGCACTTATTGGGATCGATCTCGTAAGCGGGAAGCTTCTTGCCGGGTGCGATGTAGTCGGTCTTGGTGATAGCGTCTGCGGGACACTGCTTAGCGCACATTCCGCAGCCGAAGCACTTGTCTTTTTCGATGGAGTAGGTAAGAAGGCTCTTACATACGCCTGCGGG
>JAZNZM010000245.1:0-8368 GCA_045594965.1 Oscillospiraceae bacterium
ACTTATGATTTAATCATTAAGAGGGGCCTTTGCCCCCTTAATAATCCCCCGCTGCTCTATTTCTTTTCTGCGCAGCATAGGTTTTTCGACAGTCTCAAACAGGAAGGCGTACCGCCTTCCTGTTTGCCTTATATAAACAAAATATATACCTCAATCTCCAATTATCCCTTGTAATGAGAGCTTTTCAGGTCTATAATTACAATATTACAGTAATTTCTACCACAGAGGTGACACATTTGAGCAAAGCCAGTCTCAGTACAGACCTCACCATAGGTCATCCCTTCAGACAACTGATCAGCTTTTCAATTCCATTTGTTATTTCCAATCTCCTGCAGCAGGCATACAATCTGGCCGACATGGCAATCGTTGGCCGTTTTATCGGCTCTGAGGGTCTTGCTGCTGCCAGCGCAGGCGGAGAGGTGGCCATGTTCTATCTCTTCCTTTGCATGGGCTTCGCCTCCGCAGGTCAGATTATTATTGCCCAAAATGTCGGTGTTGGCAACAAAAGAGGCGTAAGCCGCACCATAGGCACTGTTTTCACGTTGGTGTTTTTCCTTAGCATCCTATGCTGTATTGCAGCTTTCGTGTTCTGCGACCCATTTCTGCGTCTGATCAATGTGCCTGATGCAGCTTTTGATTACGCACACGATTATTCTCTGGTGCTCTTTGCAGGCATTATACCTGTTTTCGGCTACAATGCAGTAGGTTCCATACTACGCGGTATGGGCGACAGCAAGCATCCCATGATGTTTATTGCCCTCTCCGCCTCGGTGAATGTTGTGCTGGATTTGCTCTTTGTGGGTCCTCTGAAAATGGGCTGTTTTGGCGCTGCGCTGGCAACATCCCTTTCTCAGACCATTGCTTTTATCGTCAGCATGGTGTTCCTCTACCGCAACAGGGAAGCCTTCGGCTTTGACTTTAAGCTCCGCTCATTCGCCATTGACAAAGCCATTCTGAAATCCATCTTCTCTCTTGGCGCTCCCCTGACACTGCAGAACGTTGCCATATCCATATCCATGCTCTATGTAAACTCCTACATTAACGCCATGGGTGTTGTTGCCGCCGCAGCTACCGCTGTCGGAAACAAGGTCACCTTCCTCGCCACCATCTGCACCCAAGCTCTCAGCACCGCCGGCTCTTCCATAATCGCCCAGAACTTTGCCGCCGGCAAGCATAAGAGAGTTACCCAGACAGTGCTTTACTGCACCTCTATCGGTTTTATTTACTGCGGCATAATGTCCTTAATTCTGGTGTTGTTTCCGGAGTATATCTTCGGCATTTTCGATAAGAATCCCGAAGTGCTGGCTTTGAGCCACCTCTATGCTCCCATCGGAGTAGTCAATTTCTTCGGCTTTGCCTCCCGTTCTCCTGCCCTCAGCTTTATTAACGGCATTGGCAACTCCAAGCTCTCCTTTGTCACCGGCTTTGTAGACGGCATTGTCGCGCGCATTGGACTCAGCCTTCTCTTCGGTGTCACCCTTGGAATGGGCATCAGCGGCTTCTGGCTGGGTTCCGCTGTAGCCGGTTATGTGTTCTTCTTTGTGGGTGTGGTTTACTACGCCATGGGCACATGGAGACATCGCAAAACGCTTGTGGCAGCAGATTAAGATTAAAGCTTAAACCTATAAAGCTAAAACCTATAAAGCTAAAACCTATAATGTAATGCCCCGTGAACTTTGTTCACGGGGCATTACATATATAGTTATGTACTTGCTTTTCGTATGGTTTTCTTGATAACAGATCCCTTGAAGTAATAAATACTTGTGGCAATGGAGCTTATGGTCCAGCTTATCGGGTAGCATAGGAACAGAATTCGTATGTCGTTATTTATAGGGAGCAAAATGGTGAGCCAGAGTATGCGGAAAACACAAATGCTCAGAGCGCTGATAACGGTTACCATCACCGTGCTGCCGGCGCCTCGTATCGCTCCGCCGAAAATATCCGAAAAAACAAATATAGCCACAAAGGGAGCCATAAATTTCATTTGAGTGAGGGCATAGGCCTGAGCCTCAGGTGTTTTGGTGAAGATACCCACCACACTCTCTCCCAGCAGCAGCACCGTTGCGCCCAGCACAAGCGCGGTGAAAAGGCTCATAAGAAGGCAGGTTTTTATACCCTTCTGCACTCTGTCAAACTTACCGGCACCAATATTCTGTCCCACATAGGTGCTCACCGCCAGGCTGAGAGCCATGAGCGGCATATAGATAAAACCGTCGATCTTGCTGTAGGCGGCAACGCCTGCCATGGCAACAGAGCCAAAGGAGTTTATCTTGGACTGTACAAGCAGATTGCTTATGGCAAACATACTTCCCTGCAATCCGCAGGGTATGGATATTCTGGTAATATCCCACACCGTAAGCGCTGTCATACGCATCTTCAGGGGACGCAGACGGTAGTCCTCATGGAGCCTGGTAAGGCGTATCACTATGAGCACGGCACTGACAAGCTGAGCCAGCACAGTGGCAAGAGCAGCGCCGGAGGCCCCCATGCCGAGCCATGCCACAAAAACCATGTCCAGAATAAAGTTTGTAATTCCGCCTATGACGAGATAAACAAGGGGTCTTGTGGAGTCGCCCTCCGCTCTTATCATACCTGCGCCTACATTGTAGACAAGGGCAACGATAGTACCGCCCATGCATATCTGCAGATAACCTGTAGAAAGGGGAAGAACATCCTCCGGGGTGCCCATCCAGCGCAGCATGGTCTCCGAGAAGATAACACCAAAAACGGATATCACCGCTCCGCAGATGATACTTATCATCAATGCACTGTTTATCAGCTTTTTAAGACCCTGATGGTCGCCGGCTCCATAGTGCATTGCATAGAGGATGTTTGTACCTGTGGAGATTCCAAGGAAAAAGCCAATAATCAGGTTCAGAAGAGCAGCTGTGCTTCCAACCGCCGCCAGCGCAGCATCTCCCGCGTATGATCCCACCACGGCAGAGTCCACGCTGTTATACAGCTGCTGAAAAAGATTTGAGAGAAGAAGCGGTACGGAGAAAAACAGGAGGCTCTTGAAAATGGGCCCTTCCGTAAGGCTTACCGAGCTTTTGCGCATATTTTGTCGGCTCCTTTCAGAAAGAATACGCTCTTATCGATTATTAACAAAAATAAATTATACCACTCAGCTTCACCATTTGCAATAATCCCTCGCTGGGATTCCTATACACAGACGGTCTCCCTGTCTTCTCTCACCTCGCAGGATTCTTCCCGTGAAAGGTTTCTCACTGCCTGAGACAGCATCAGCTTTATCCGGTTGAGCTGGTTCACCTCGCTGGCGCCGGGGTCATAGTCCACTGCTGCTATATTGGCCTGAGGGTATGCCTTGCGAATGGCCTTTATCACACCCTTGCCAACAACATGGTTGGGAAGGCAGGCAAAGGGCTGGATGCAGACTATGTTTGGAGTGCCGCTTTTAATAAGCTCCACCATCTCGCCCGTAAGGAACCAGCCCTCGCCATACTGATTCCCGAGGGACAGGAAGGGCTTTGCAAGCTCGCCAAGCTCCTCTATTGGAACGGGAGGCTCAAAGCGTCGGCTGCTTTCCAAAGCTTTGATGGCCGGTTTGCGCAGCATTCTGATGGCTCCCACACCCAAACGGGCAGTGAGCGCAGTGGTCCACTTTGTGCCCAGATACTTATGCTTATAGTCTCCGTTATAGACGCTGTAGTTCATGAAGTCCATAAGGTCTGGCACAACGGCCTCAGCGCCTTCCTTTTCGAGAAGCTCCACCAGATAGTTATTGGCGAGAGGCATATACTTAACAAGTATTTCACCCACAATGCCCACCCTGGGCTTTACCATGCTCTCATCTATGGGGAAATTGTCAAAGGCCTCCACTATGCCGCGGCAGAGTCCGCGGTATGTATAGGGGCTTTTTTTGTTGGTGAGGGAGTCTATGCATTTTTCACGCCACAGGGCATGGAGGGCATCGGCAGAGCCGGGAACAAGTTCATAGGGTCTCACCCTGTAAAGGCAGCGCATGAAGAGGTCCCCGTATATAACGGCATAAATGGCTTTGACAAGCAGGCCTGCTGGCAGGCGGAAACCCTCGTTTTTCTCCATGCCATTGGCGTTGAGGGAGATAACGGGGATATGGGATAGTCCCGCCTTCTCCAGTGCCTTACGGATAAAGCCCACATAGTTGCTGGCCCTGCAGCAGCCGCCGGTCTGGCTCATAAGCACAGCGAGCCGGTCCGTGTCATACTCTCCGGACAGCACCGCGTCCATTATCTGACCAACAACGGTTATTGACGGGAAGCAGGCATCGTTATTGACATACTTAAGACCGGTTTCAATGGCAGAGCGGTTATCGTTTCCCAGCACCTTTATGTTGAAGCCGTACTGCTTGAAAATCGGCTCAAGAATATCAAAATGAATAGGACTCATCTGGGGGGCTATTATTGTGTAGCCCTCCTTATACATTTTTTCGGTAAATTCCCTGCGCACATACTTAGCCGGGGCAGGAACGGCTTTAACGCCGCCTTTTTCCCTTAAAGCCATAGCGGCAAGCAAACTGCGGATGCGGATGCGGGCAGCTCCCAGATTGTTGACCTCATCTATTTTCAGAAGGGTATAGAGCTTGTTGCTGCCCTCAAGTATCTCACACACCTGATCTGTTGTAACAGCGTCCAGACCGCAGCCGAAGGAGTTTAGCTGCACAAGCTCCAGATCATCTCTCATACGCACAAATTCCGCCGCGCAGTAGAGACGGGAATGGTATACCCACTGGTCCACCACGCGCAAAGGACGCTCCGGCATAAAGTCCAATGGCAGGCTGTCCTCGGTGAAGACCGTGAGTCCGTATGCCGCTATCAGCTGAGGCAAACCGTGATTAATTTCCGGATCGATATGGTACGGTCTGCCGGCAAGAACTATGCCTTTTCCTCCCGCGGCTTCCATAGCAGCAAGCTGTCTGCGTCCCTCTGAGCGTATGTCCTCCTTGGCTGCAAGCAGCTCGTGCCAGGCCTCGGCTGCAGCCTCGCGGGTCTCCTTTTCTCCGATTCCCCACTCCTCCGCGCACACTTTTACAAGGCGGTCGGAAGCGGTTTTTTCATTTGTAAAAGCCATAAAGGGGCGTATGTATCGCACATTTCCGTCGCTTACAGCCTCCACATTGTTTTTTAGGTTCTCGGGATAGGAAATAACTATGGGACAGTTAAAATGGTTCTGAGCATCGGGAGTTTCCTGCCGTTCATAGAAAACAGCAGGATGGAAAATTGTCTCTATTCCCCGGTCTGCCAGCCACTGCACATGGCCGTGGGCAAGCTTTGCCGGGTAGCACTCGGATTCCGAGGGTATGGACTCCATACCAAGCTCATAGATTTTTCTCGTTGATGAGGGAGACAGAATACATCTGAACCCCAGTTTGCGGAAAAATGTGGCCCAGAAGGGGTAATTCTCGTACATATTAAGCACACGGGGTATGCCGATCGAACCGCGCCATGCCTCTGCCTCGGGAAGAGGCTCATAGTCAAACATACGGTGGAGCTTGTATTCAAAGATATTTGCGGCTTTTTTGCTCTCTCCCTGTTTTCCCGCACCTCTTTCGCAGCGATTGCCGCTTATATAGCGTCTGCCGCCCTCAAAGCTGTTCACAGTGAGCATGCAGCGATTGGAGCAGCCTCCGCAGTGGGTGGTGCGGCTTTCATAGCTCAGCGCGGCGATCTCATCGGTGCTCAGCATGGCGCTTTCTACGCCCTCATATCTGTCTCTGGCAATGAGAGCCGCACCGAAGGCGCCCATAATGCCGGATATATCCGGGCAGACTGCTTCCACGCCTGCAACCAGTTCGAAGGCACGGAGAACGGCCTTATTGTAAAAAGTTCCGCCCTGCACAACGATGTGCCGGCCAAGCTCAGATGCATCGGAGAGCTTTATCACCTTAAAAAGAGCGTTTTTGATAACTGAATATGCGAGACCTGCAGAAATATCCGCAAGAGCTGCTCCCTCCTTCTGAGCCTGCTTCACATTTGAATTCATAAATACCGTGCAGCGAGTGCCCAGATCCACGGGATTTTCGGCATAAACAGCCTCTTCGGCAAAGCTCTCCGCAGAAAGGCCCATGGAGTTTGCAAAGTTCTCAATAAAAGAGCCGCAGCCTGAGGAACAGGCCTCATTGAGAAGCACAGTGTCTACAGAACCCTTTTTTAGCTTAATGCACTTCATATCCTGACCGCCAATATCCAGAACGCAGTCCACATCCCTGTCAAAAAATGCGGCTGCAGTGGTATGGGCTATGGTCTCCACCTCTCCGTCATCAAGGGAAAAGGCGGCCTTAAGAAGCTCCTCGCCGTAGCCTGTGGAGCAGGCCCGGGCAATTTTTGTCCCCCCGGGCAGCAGCGCAGCAAGCTCCGCAATTGCCCTTTTTGAGGTTTCTATGGGATTGCCCTGATTTGAGGAATAGAAAGAGTAGAGAAGCTGGCCCTCTTCGCCGATAAGGGCAAGCTTCGTTGTGGTGGAGCCTGCGTCAATGCCAAGAAAGCACTTGCCCCTGTAGCTCCCGATATCGCCTCTCGGTACTACCGCGTCGGAGTGGCGGCGGCAGAATTGCCTGTAATCCTCTTCATCTTCAAAAAGTCTGGGAAGTCTCTTAAGCTCAAAATCCATGGATATTCCCCGGCTCATTCGCTCAAGAAGGCTGTCCAGTTCCTGAGCGTCCCTATCCTCGGCGCTGAGGGCGGCACCCAGAGCTGCAAACAGATGGGAATTTTCAGGATCAACTATATTCTCGTCAGTAAGCTTCAGTGTACGGATAAAGGCCTTTTTAAGCTCAGGCAGGAAATGGAGCGGTCCTCCCAGAAATGCCACGCAGCCCCTGATGGGCTTACCACAGGCAAGACCTGAAATGGTCTGGTTTACAACGGCCTGAAATATGGATGCCGCAAGGTCAGCCGTAGCGGCACCGTCATTGATGAGCGGCTGAATATCGCTCTTGGCAAAAACACCGCAGCGCGCGGCTATGGGATAAATCTCCTTATAATCCCGTGCGGCTGCATTGAGTCCCTCTGCGTCAGTCTGGAGAAGGGCTGCCATCTGGTCTATGAAAGAGCCTGTGCCTCCTGCACAGACACCGTTCATGCGCTCTTCAAGTCCACCTCTGAAATATATAATTTTGGCATCCTCGCCGCCCAGCTCTATGGCAACATCCGTCTGTGGTGCCGTGTGCTGCAAAGCGTCAGCCACCGCCACTACCTCCTGGCAGAAGTCTATGTCCAGAGCCTTGCCAAGATTGATGGAGCCGGAGCCTGTTATCTTAAGCTGCAGTACAATCTCTCCAAAGAGCTCCCTGACCTCCCTCAGAAGTGCGGAAAGAGCCTCCTGAGTGTTGGCTCTGTGGCGACGGTACTGCCCGTATACTATCTCGTTATTGCTGTCAAGCAGTACAAGCTTCACGGTGGTGGAGCCGACATCTATTCCTGCGCGGTAGCTATGCATAGTGGATTCCTCCGAAAAAACACACAAATGAAAATTAATAAATTATTTTAATCCTATGAAAAAACCATTGCAATCAAAATTTCGTTAAGTTTTTGTTAATCATTCAGAGAACAAAAACTTAAATTAACAAAACTCAAACATTTCTTGAAAATTTCAAAAACAAAGGGCTGTTAGGATACAGCCATAAGTTCCCCCAAGAAACAATTCAAATGACAAAGGAGAAATACAAAATGGCCAAGATAGCAGATATGGTTGAGAAGATGGGCGAGGCCGTCACCGAAGGTTACAAAAAGATCGAAGACGGTGTAGTCGGCAGTTATAAGAAGATCGAGGACGGTGTGGTCGAGGGCTTTGGCAGGGTGAGCGACAAGTTCGTGGAAAAGCTCTTCACCAAAGAAGGTGAGAGCGTGGAAGATGCCAAAAACAGACTTGGCGGAAAGGATAAGGAATAATGAACAGCGTTTTCAATTTCAACTACACCCCAGATGAGAACAAGGAGCTTAATTCAATCCGCAGCAAATACACTCCCCACAACGAAAGCAAAATGGATACTCTCAGAGCTCTTGACCGCAAGGTCAAAAGACCCGCAAACACCTTTTCTTATATTTTCGGCGCTCTCAGCGCCCTTGTGATGGGTGCAGGCATGAGCCTCGTGATGACTGATATTGGCTCTATAGTGGCCATAAGCAACACCATGGTTCCGGGTATAATAATCGGCCTTGTTGGCTTGGCCGCTGCAATTGTCAACTATCCCATCCACAAAGCCATCCTCGCCTCCCGCAGAAGAAAGTATGCCGGACAGATAATCGCCCTCAGCGATGAGATAATGAAAAACTGATCGGCATCTCTTTTTTACATCATACGCTGCAGCACCGAATCCGGTGCTGCGCTCATTTTTCTTCAAAATTGCGAAAACACAAACAAAACCTTA
>JAZNZM010000246.1:0-10286 GCA_045594965.1 Oscillospiraceae bacterium
AGTTTTCGACGGTTTCCGACAGGCTTTTCGGGTTTGCATAAACGAAGCCTCCGCACCATAGTGCAAGGCTCTTCTTGCAAAAAAGAGCAGGAGACCCTTGCCCCTGCTCTTTTATCAATTTTGCACAATCAGTTTTCAAGAAAAAAGCCGCTTTCCCTCATGGAAACGTATTCATCGCCGCTGATAATAAAATGGTCCGCAAGGGCAACACCCAAATTTTTCAGAATCGAGGCAATGGCGGTGGTTGCCGCAACATCCGCCCGCGAAGGCAGCGCCACATCGCTCAAATGGTTGTGGGCAAGAATGATGTAAGCCGCATTGTCCCTTATGGCCAGTTCAACTATCTGCCTTGCGGAAAACTCCACCCGGTTGCTCATGCCCTTTGCCAGCTGGTGGCAGCCCACTACGCAGCCCGAGCTGTTGAGACTGAGCGCAAAGGCCAGCTCATCCCGGCTGTATGCGAAAAGGGGCCGCAGATAGTCCACGGTGCTTTCGGTACTGTCCATAATATCGCTCTTTCCGCTGCGGGCAGAGCGCAGATAGCGCATGTTCATATGGCTCACAATGCGTATAAGTCGGGCAGCGTTCTCTCCCATGCCCTTCACAAGGCTAAGCTCACTGGCATCTGCCTCCAGCACCTCCCGAAAACCGCCGAAGCGTTCAAGGAGACGATGGGCAATTTCGTTTGTGTTGCATCGGGGCAGAGCGTAGAAAAGGAGCAGCTCCAGAGCCTCCACATCGCTGAAGGCCTTCATGCCGTTTTCGTCAAAGCGTTCCCGAAGGCGGTCCCTGTGTCCGGAGTGTATATTATCCCCCATGCTTTTTACCTCAGCTGGTCCAGATCCATGCCGGCATAGGCGTTGAGATCACTTCCGGCTGTGTTGCCGGAGAGGTATTCATAATAGCCCTGGGCGCCCACCATTGCACCGTTGTCGCCGCAGAGGCGCAGGGGCGGCACGAAAAGCTCCAGACCGGCTTTTTTCGCAGCCTCCTCGAAGTCATGACGGATGCGGCTGTTGGCAGCCACGCCTCCTGCCACCACCAGCTTTTTGTAGCCAAGCTCTTTGGCTGCGGCTATGGTGCGGGGCACAAGGGAGTCGCTGACAGCCTTGGCGAAGGAAGCGCAGAGGCTGGGCTTATCCAGCTCCTCGCCCTTCTGCTGAGCATTGTGGACAAGGTTTATAACGGCGGTCTTGAGACCGGAGAAGCTCATGTCATAGGGATGTCCGTCGATGTGGGCAATGGGCAGAACATACTTGCTGTCGTCTCCGCCCCGGCTCAGTTCGTCCACCGGTTTGCCGCCGGGATATCCAAGTCCCAGCACACGGGCAGTTTTGTCGAAGCATTCGCCTGCGGCATCGTCACGGGTGGCACCCACTATGCGCATATCCGTATAGGAGCGCACATCCACTATAATGGTGTTGCCGCCGGAAATGGCAAGGCACACAAAGGGAGGCTCCAGCTCCGGATAGGCAAGATAGTTTGCTGCCATGTGAGCACGGACATGATGCACAGGGATCAGCGGCACACCAAGGGCGCTGGCAACACTTTTCGCGAAGTTTACACCCACCAGCACAGCTCCTATAAGTCCGGGAGCAAAGCTGACGGCAACGGCGTGTATATCCTTTTTCTCTATGCCGGCAGAGGCAATGGCACGGTCCGCCAGCTGATATATCACCTCAACATGGCTTCTGGAGGCTATCTCGGGCACAACTCCGCCATATATGGCATGGAGGTCGGCCTGAGAGAAGATCTGGTCAGTGAGGATTTCCCGTCCATCCCGGACAAGGGCCACAGCGGTCTCATCGCAGGTGGATTCAACGCTCATAATAATCATATATATACCCCATTCTGCTTAGTCATTATTGGGACGCTCATCCCATTGGCGTCTGTCAAAGGGTTTTTCCCCTTCTTTGAGGGGCAGCTGTATGGCGGAGGCGTAGAGAGCAGGAGTGAAATTGCGTCTGTAGAAGCCGTCATGGCGGCGGCAGAGCTCAGCCTCATCCACAGTATTCTCCGACCACACTATTGTCTTATAGTGCACACCGAAGAGCGCGCAGTCATAGCCCACGCTTTTAGCTCCGCAGCGGGCGTAAAAGCCCAGACGGCGGAATATCATTTTGTCCGCCTCGGGGTCTCCGGTGGGAGCTTCAACTTCCCCGATAAACACCGTTTCCGGGGGGTAAAACTTCCTTATCTCTTCCAGTATCATAGCCCCTATGCCGCCGTTTCTGTGGCTGCGCTCCACGCACAGATAGTCGATAAGAACATAAGGCAAATCAAGCCAGCAGCAGATATAGCCCATAGGGCGGCCGTCCGCAAAAAGACCGAGAGTGTCATATTGACCCTCAGCGCGCATCCTTGCAATGGCGAAGAGGGGTTTCAGCTCCTCAGGAGGAAAGGCCTCCCGGAAAACGCTCTCATAGGCCGCGGACAGCTCTGGGTCTGTGAGTTTTCGAAAAATACGCATAATTATTTATTCCTTTCAAAGCCTTCCCCTAGGGGAAGGTGCCCCCATAGGGGGCGGATGAGGGCGAGAAAGCAGTAGGGATTCGTCTGAGGGTGAGCAAAATCGGAGCTTTTTGCCGCTGAGTCCCTCATCAGTCTCGCATACGCTCGACAGCTTCCCCCAAGGGAAGCCTATAAGGTATTCAGATTACCAAATCCATCAGCAGCGCGTCCTCACGGGGGCTGCGGTAATAATTTTTCCGTCTGCCTACCTCAACAAAGCCCAGCTTTTCATAGAGGGCGATGGCGGGAGCGTTGCCCGCTCTCACCTCAAGGGTGATGCGCTCTGCCCCAAGGCTGCGGGCCTCGGACACAAGCGCCTCCACAAGGCGCTGACCCAGATGCTGACGGCGGCAGCTTTCGTCCACGGCCACGTTGAATATCTCAAGCTCATCTATAATAAGCTGGGAACCTATGTAGCCCAGAAGGCCGCCATCTTTTACGGCGGCAAAGAAATGGGCACTGTCCTTTCCAAGATAGCTTCTGAGCATATCCCGGCTCCATGGATCGGGAAAGCAGCTCTCCTCAATACGCAGGATGTCCTCCACATATTCCTCGGGGCTGTCCGGCCTCAGAGCTTCTATGCTGACGGAGTCCTCTTCGGGAATGCGCAGAAGCTCCGTTTCATTGTCCATGGCATCGCGAAGGCGCTCCAGAGCCTTTTTCCAGCCCAGTCTGAAGCGCGGGCGGAGAATATCCGTCTCATCGGCGCAGAAAACCTTCCTCTCGCTGCCGGGAAAACGCTCCAGAAGCTCGTCCACCTGCGCCAGAGTCATGCACATTACGGCATCAAAAGCGTCAAAAAGCTCCTCGCTGAGCTCCTTTGGCTCAAAGCCCTCAAAGCCTGCGCCCATAGCCTCTGCCGCAGCCCGACAGTCGGGCTGAAGCTCCTCGCCGGCTGAAAAGAGTCCTGCGCTCTCGTTTTTAATATCAGGGCAGCGCCCGGAGGCATACATACGGAAAAAAGCCTTGGCGGCAGGAGCCAGAGCTGTATCATCGTCATCCACAAAGAGAATGCTGCCCAACTCAAGGGGCTCTTCCT
This sequence comes from Oscillospiraceae bacterium, assembly GCA_045594965.1. Classification (GTDB taxonomy): domain Bacteria; phylum Bacillota; class Clostridia; order Oscillospirales; family Oscillospiraceae; genus SIG459. The sequence continues at coordinate 3,551 of JAZNZM010000246.1, forward strand.
CCAGTCCGTCCCAGATAAGCTCCTGCTCCTCGTCCCAGTGCTCAAGGCTGCGGTCTCCTGCCAGAGCCTCAATGTGGTGGGTCAGTTCATGGTGAAGGGTGCTTTTCAGCCTGCGCTCAAACTGCATAGGGGGAATATCCCCGTAAAGCTCTCTGAAGGAGCCATAGAAAATTTCGATATATCGGCCCATGATATTGTGGTGGTAAAGGCCAAGGGTGTAGCCGCCTTTGGAGTCCGGCATAGGCTCCTCGATAAGATTCACTCCCCCGTTCAGGCCGTCAAAAATTCCCCGGGGAAGAGCCTCCATGGCGGCATCCAGCATTTTCCCTGCTTCATTGTAAGTTACCATATCAGTGTGCCTCCGCCCAGCTTCTGCCCACCGCGGCCTCCGCTGTCAGGGGCACGGAGAAAGCTCCTGCCCTCTCCATCTCCTCGCGGAGAACAGCGCAGACCTTTTCGGCCTCGCGCTCGGGCGCTTCCACAATAAGTTCATCGTGAACCTGCAGGATAAGCTTTGCTTCAAGGTCTTCGGCACGGAGACGGCGGTGAACATTCACCATGGCTATCTTGATAAGGTCTGCCGCGGTGCCCTGAATGGGCATATTGAGAGCCACGCGCTCGCCGAAGGAGCGCATAGCGAAGTTGCTGCTTTTCAACTCCGGCAATGCACGCTGCCTGCCGTAGAGGGTTTTCACGAGAGCATCTTCTCTGGCCTGCTCCACTATATTCTTCTGGTAGGCGCGAACACCACTGTAGTTTTCCAGATAGGCATCCATGTAGGCCTTGGCCTCAGCAGGGGCAACATCGATGTCCTGAGCCAGAGACCATGCGGAAATGCCGTAGACTATTCCGAAGTTGACGGCCTTGGCCGCACTTCTCTGTCTGGAGCTGACCTCCTCAAAGGGCACTCCGAATACCTGAGAGGCTGTGACACGGTGTATATCCTCACCGCTGCGGAAGGCCTTTATCATATTCTCATCCCCGGAGATATGGGCCAGAAGCCTCAGCTCTATCTGGCTGTAGTCAGCGTCTATGAGCACCTTGCCCTCAGGAGCCACAAACATACGCCGTATCTGAGCCCCCACAGCCTTGCGTATGGGTATATTCTGCAGATTGGGCTCCGTGGAGGAAAGGCGTCCTGTGGCGGTAACGGTCATCTGGAAGGAGGTGTGGATGCGCCCATCGGGGCCTATCACCTTCAGCAGTCCCTCTGCATAGGTGCTTTTCAGCTTGCTGAGAGTGCGGAATTCCAGTATTTCATTTATGATGGGGTGCTTATCCCGAAGCTTCTCGAGAATATCCGCATTGGTGGACCAGCCGGTCTTGGTCTTTTTGCCGTGGGGCAGCTGCAGCTTGTCGAAAAGCACCGTGCCCAGCTGCTTGGGGGAATTGATGTTGAACTGCTCCCCTGCAGCATCCCATATGCTCTGCTGCAGAGCGTCAATGCCCCGGCTTATATCCTCCCCGAAGGCGCGCAGAGCGGCCTTATCCACAAGAAAGCCCTCCTTTTCCATATCGGCAAGGACAGCGCACAGGGGCAGCTCCACATCAAAATAGAGCTTATCCATGCTCTTTTCACGGAGAAGGGGCAGCATTTTTTCCTCAAGGCAGGCCACAGCGGCCCCCAGAGAGGCCAGTCTGCCCGCCTTGGCAGCATCGTCGGGAGTGTCCAGCAGGCTCATCTGCCCGCTTTCCTCTGCCTCCCCTGTCCATGGCTCGAAGCCGCAGTAGCGGACGCAGAGGCGGCTTATGTCATAGCTGCCTGCGGTGGAATCCAGCAGATAGGCGGCAAGGGCGCTGTCAAAGACCCAGTTCTCACTCTCAATGCCCAAAGCGAGAAGCTGACGGAGGATATCCTTTATATGATGTCCCGCCTTTTTCACGGGAGACGCGAAAAGCTCACGCAAAGCCTCGGAGTAGTCCCCATTGAAATTGCTCCGGTCAAGCACATAGGCAAAGCCGTCATTGCCCAGTCCGTACTGGAAGACGATATAGTCAAGACCGTCCTCAAAGATGAAATACACGGTCTCGTCCCCGGCTTTTTCCAGAACAGGGGCAATCTGAGCCGCGGAAGTGATATGCTCTATACTGCATTCGCCTTCAAAAACCGGGGCCTCGGACGCTGCGCTCCCCGGGCCGGACGGGTGTCCGGCCCCTACGGAAGCGGCGGTGGGCTTCAGCCTGTATTTCTCAATAAACTTGGTGAAGCCAAGCCGGAGGAATATCTCATAAAGCTCAGGACGGAAGCACTCCTCCGCACTCCACGCGGCGGCGCGGGGTTCTATCTCCACGGGGGCATCGGTTACTATGGTGGCGAGGGAATAACTCATGCGGGCGGACTCCTCCCCTGCAATAAGCTTTTTGCGTACGCCATCCTTTATGTCTATAGTCTCCACATTGGCATATATATTGTCTATGCTCTCAAAGCGGCGGATGAGGTCAAGGGCGGTTTTTTCGCCCACGCCTGCAACGCCGGGGATATTGTCGCTTGTGTCACCCATGAAGGCCTTCAGGTCGATCATCTTTATGGGCTCGAAGCCGTATTCCTCCCGAAAGCGCTCACGGGTATAGTTTATGGTCTCCGTCTGGCCCATACGGGATTTGACATGGAGCACTCTTGTCTCATCGGTGATAAGCTGAAGGGAGTCCTTGTCGCCGGTGACGATTACGCACTCGTCCCCATCCTTTTCGCAGACACGGCTGAGAGTACCCAGCAGGTCATCGGCCTCGAAGCCCTCTTTCTCTATGCGCATAATGCCCATTGCGTCCAGAACTTCCTTGAGTATTGGCATCTGCACAGCCAGCTCATCGGGCATGCCCTTGCGCTGTGCCTTGTAGCCCTCATACTGCAGATGACGGAAGGTGGGCGCGCGAAGGTCAAAGGCCACGCAGAGACCGTCGGGCTTTTCCTCATCAATAAGCCGCTGCAGGATGGTGATGAAGCCGTATATTCCGTTTGTGGGTGTGCCGTCCGGGGCGTTGAGCATCCGTATGCCGAAAAAGGCTCTGTTTACTATGCTGTTGCCGTCAATGGCGAGAAGCTTAAAGGCTTTCATGGCAGACTCCTTAATAATTGATCTTGGCCGATTTTATATTATACCACGATTTGCTCTTTCCTTTCAAGAGGCATGCTCCGGCATTCCCCCATCGTCCGCAGGAATCAGAGCAGCAGACTCAGCACAAAGAATTTTAATTAGATAATTATCAATTTAAACTTGACTTTAAACTTAGATAAGCATATAATCAGGCCATAGCTCAAATACACGAAAGGAGGATGCAGCTTATGTACGAAAACCATATTGCTTCCATGCTGGACTTTTTGTCCCGGCGCGAGGGAGAGCTTCGCCGGGAGGCAAAGGCTTTGGCCGCAGACAGCCGCACAGACGAAAGTAATTTTCTCAAAATAAGGGCCAATGTTTTTGGAATATTCAGGGCCGTCCTTGAAACAGCGGTGAATACAAGAGGCAAAAGCCATGCTGCTCTTGAATTTTTTTCCGCAAAGCTTCGTGATATTCCCGGATCATGGAGAAAAACTCTCTCTGCCGCCTCTGACAGCGAGGCTGCTCTTGTGGAGAAGCTCAAGCTGCAGTCCGTCTGGGAGATAGAAAAAGCCTTTGCCCGGATAAAGGAGGAAGCAACATGACCGAAAACGAAGCACTTCAGCTTTTCAAGTGCCTGTCCGACCGCTCAAGGCTGCAGATACTGAAGTCTCTGGCTATTGAGGACATGTATGTGGAGCGTCTTGCCCAGAGGCTCGGGCTAACCCCTCCCACCATCTCCTTCCATCTTAAAAAGCTTTCAGAGGCAGGGGCAGTTACAGGAAGCAAGAACCAGTATTATACTGTGTACAGCCTCAATCGGGAGCTTTTCAAATGCTCCATGCTGGATATATTGCTGGAGGAGTCTGATGATGCCTCCCAGCAGCAGCGGCGGGACGAGGAATACCGTCAAAAGGTTATTGACAGCTTTTTCGAGGGCGGCAAGCTGAAGAGCATACCCGCCCAGAGAAAAAAGGAGCGCATTATTCTGGAAGTGATAGCGGAGAGCTTTGAGGCCGGACGGGACTACAGCGAACGGGATGTGAACATCATCATCGCCGACTTCCATGACGATTTCTGTACTATCCGGCGGGATATGATATCGGAAAAGCTTCTGAGCCGCGAAAACGGTGTCTACCGCAAAGTCTGAGCCTTTTACCGCAAGTGGGTCGATAGCGAGCAGCACCCCGTGGAAATCTGGATTTCCTCCATATGCGGAAAGATATTAAAAGGAGTGCGCCAAATCGGCGCACTCCTTTTTGGTGTTTATTCTGCTTTGGGGGCGCCGCCGGAAGCCTTGTTTTTGGGCTTGCCTCTGTAGCGGCGGTAATTGTTCTTTTTCTTGGGAGCGCCCTCGCTCTTTTCCCCGGTGGGCTGAGTCTGAGCCTTGGGCTGCTGGGGCTTCTTTGCCTCTGTCCTGGCCTTGGGCTGCTGAGGCTTTTTGGCCTCCTGCTGAACCTTGGGCTGCCGGGCTTCGCCCTCCTGAGGCTTGGAAGGACCGCGCTTGCGGCTGCGTGAATTTTTCTTCCTCTGCTGGCCGCCTTTGCTTTTCTCTTCCTGAGCCTGCTTTGCCTCAGCGGAATCGGCCTTGGGGCTTTTCTCTGCTTTGGCCTCGGCATTTTTCTTCTGCTCAGGAGCAGAGCTCTGCTGGGGCTTTTTGCTGCGGCTGCGGTTTCTGCTGCGATTGCGCTTTTTCTGCGCAGACTGCTCACCGCTTTCTTCCTCCGCAGCGGGAATTTCGGCAGCAGTGTCTTCAGCGAAGACAGGCGGCATCCTCCACTGGGTCTCGGCGATTTCGCTTTCCTCTTCCTCCTTGGGTTTCAGAACAAGGATATCGGGCAGAGGCTCACCGGGCTTGGGTCTGCCGCCGGGAATGGCTGCCACCTCGTCGGCATCGAAGCCCTTGGGAGCATCGTCCACACCGTCCAGCTTGACCTTCACCTTCTGACGGAGCAGGTTCACCTGACATACATTACCGTAACCGCAGGGAGTCTGGACAAAGGCTCCGTTCTTGGGAACGGTCTTCACAAGCTCCTCATAGGCCTCCTGCTCATAGCGCAGGCAGCACATCAGACGGCCGCAGGAGCCGGAGATCTTGGTGGGGTTCAGGGAGAGAGACTGGGTCTTGGCCATCTTGGTGGACACAGGCTCGAAATCGTCAAGGAAAGCATGGCAGCAGAAAGGTCTTCCGCATATGCCAAGGCCTCCCAGCATCTTGGCCTCGTCACGGACGCCTATCTGACGAAGCTCAATGCGGGCACGGAATATGCTGGCAAGATCCTTGACCAGCTCGCGGAAGTCCACGCGTCCGTCGCTGGTGAAGAAGAACAGCATCTTGTTGCCCTCGAAATTGCACTCCACATCCACAAGCTTCATATCAAGGCCATGGTCGGCGATCTTCTGTTCGCAGATGCCGAAGGCCTCCTTCTCCCGCTGCTTGCAAAGCTCCGCAATGCGGAGGTCATCAGCTGTGGCAACTCTTATAACAGGGCGCAGAGGGGGAACGATCCTCTCGTCCATAACGGTGTGGGGGCCCTGAACGCACTCGGCCAGCTCCAGACCCTTGCTGGTCTCCACCACCACCTGCTGACCGCCGCAGCAGTCAACGCCATTGGGGTCGAAGAAATAGGTCTTGCCCCTGCCCTTGAATTTTACACTAACAACATCAGTCAAAGTTTTGTCCTCATTTCGATCTTATGGCTTATTAAAGTTCTATTGAGCGCACACTGAGCAGGCCGAACAGCTGCTTGGTGCTCACATTAAAGCGCAGATACTCCTGCGCCCTTCTCATAAGCGCCACAAGGCGCATAAGCTCTTTTCGCTCAATCCCCAGAGAGGGAAGTCTGCCGCAGAGCATATCTGTCAAAAGACCCAGAGCGGCCTTTATAAACTCCGTGTTCTCCGCAACACTCATTTCCTCGTTTTCCTTGGCAAAGCTCAGAAGAGCCAGCTCGTCCTTTTTCGCCAGAATAGCCAGATATTTTTCGGCCTTCTCACGGAAAGCAGGGTCCGCGGTCTCATCGCCGCCCTTCAGAGTTATGCTGACACAGCGGGAGCGGACGGTCTCCAGCAAAAGCTGGGCATTGTCCGTGACCAGTATAAATGCATCAAACCATGGCGGCTCTTCAAGGAGCTTCAGCAGGGCATTCTGAGCATTGGAGTTCATTGCCCCCGCATCTCTTACGATATACACCTTCCTGTCGGCCTCATTGGGCATAATAAGAGCCGTGGAAATCATTCCGTCGCGGATGTGGTCCACAGGTATCTCCTTCTTGGGCCTGCCCTTGTCGTCAAGGGGACGGGTGATCACCGTCACATCAGGGTGTATTCCCCGAATGCTCTTGCGGCAATGGCGGCACACACCGCAGGGACGGCTAAGGGCATCACCCTCGCAGAGCATGGCAGCGGCCAGCTCGGTGGCCTTCTCAAAGCCCTCTTCGGGAGGAGCGGAGATAATATATGCATGGGAGAGATTTTTTGCGAAATCCATATAGCAATACCTCCCCATTAAATATCAATATATTTTACATTTATTATGCCCGCAAGTCAAGTTTTAAGAATCAAAACCACGCGTAAAACGCGTGGTTTGAGAAGGCCCTAGAAGGGCCTGATGCTAGCGGCATCTTAAGATGCATGAATGAATTCGCCAACCGCATAGTTTTTTCACAGGCCGCCGCTAAAGCGGCCTGTGTTTTTAT
>JAZNZM010000247.1:0-20144 GCA_045594965.1 Oscillospiraceae bacterium
GTATGGCTGGCAGCGGAAATAAACGGAAACACTGTATCATTGAGAAGACACTTCCATATTTCAGGAATCAATAACCACTATCTCAATGCAGACGCAGTGCTGATCGATATGCCAATCGGTCTTCCGGAAAACACCGCTGAAAACGATTCCCGTCCGGACTCCGAGGTACGCAGTATTCTCCCGACCAAGCGAAAATCCTCTGTTTTTCCGGTTCCATGCCGTCAGGCACTATGCAAAACCGATTACCACGATGCAAGCAGTGAAAATGAGCGTGTGCTGGGAAAGAAGCTTCCCAGCCAATCCCACGGTTTTTCTAAAACCGTCAAGCAGCTTGATGACTTTTTAGCAATAAATCCCCACTGGCAAAACCGCCTCATGGAAGGGCATCCCGAACTGGCATTTCATATGCTCAACGGAGGAAAAGGCTTGAAATATTCCAAGCATACAGATGAGGGCATAGCGGAACGTGTGGAAATTCTGCGTTCATATGACATTGATCCACTGCCGCTGTTCAGCGGCTTTTCACCCGGACAATACGAAGATGTGCTGGATGCTCTGTGTCTCGCCGTTTCTGCAAAGCTTGGCTGTCAAAACGGCTTTGACACTATTCCTGCAATTCCACGCTGTGACAGCAGAGGCTTGAAAATGCAGGTGGTATACGGCAAATCGATAGAGGAAGGCGAATAATGCACAACACTAATGGGCAGCCTGTGCCGCCTTGAATCGCCATGGCTTCCATGATACAATTCCTTCAATATTAGGACAAAAAAGCCGCTTACCTTTGCATATACAAGGGTAAGCGGCTGCAATGCCAAAACTGCATTCCTATTCAACTATGTATCTCTCACCGAATCTGTAGGGAGTTCCCTGCTGACCGGAGGCAACAAAGTCCAGACAGCCTTCAACATCCGTAATGACGAGACCGGCCACCCTGCGCACACCGTGGGCAAGGAGCTTTTCCGTCATAGGTGCGCTGGGGCCTGTTATTATCATGTCCGCATTTCTGCCCAGCTGCAAAAGTCTGGGCATGGTCTTGTTTATGAAGGCGCTGCCTGTTATCAAAATAATGTCACTGTCCGGAATATAGTATTCGCAGGCGCTGTCCGGGTAGGTGCCCTCAACAATATTCCGCTCCAGCACAACAAGACGCTCAGTGCAGTCGAACATATCTTTGGGATAGCGCAGAGCTCCCACCATGCACATTTTCTTCCCCTCACAGGGAATATCATAGGTGCAAAAGCGCGTGTCCCCCTGTGTCCAATTATTTTTCGTCATGCGCTCCGGTGTATTGTAAAAGGCATTTATGGCGGCCATGCCAACGCCTGCCTCAATGAAATTCCAGCTTTTCACCTTCTCCGCCCCAAGGCGAAGGCTCATGCCCTCAAAGCTACGGCAGGAAGGAGGAAGGGTCTCCACCGGCGTGGTCATGGCAAGTCCAAGACCACCCTCATCGGAAAGCACAGCAGTCCATGTTTCACCGACTATGAGCTTTGCTATCCGAGGCTCTTCCGGTATGGCCTCAATAAGCTCATCATAAAGCCTCCACATGGCTCATACCTCCCAGGCCCCGGGAGCTCTGCCGGCTCTTACCATAATAAGCTGGGCAGCAATGCTCACGGCTATCTCCGCAGGTGTCTCGCCGCCGATATCCAGCCCTATGGGTGCAGTTATCCTGTGGAAATCTGCATCGGTATAGCCAAAGGCCCGGAGCTTATCGAAGACGGTCTTTTTCTTGGCAGGACTGCCTATAACTCCGATATATCGCGCAGGAGTTGCCAGAACATGGCGCTGAACCTCGAAATCGTCCTTATGGCCACGGGTCATGACGCAGACATAGTCATTTTCTCCTATTTCCTCACAGAGCAGGGGCAGCTCTGTCATGGGCATGAGGCGAACGTCCTCCACCCCCTCAAAAAGCTCTCTTTTGGCGAAATCGGGTCTGTCTTCAATCACAGTACAGCGGAACCCTACGCGGGCAAGGGCAGGCACAAGCTCCTGAGCCACATGACCTCCGCCAAAGATAAACACCTTTCCGGGCTTGAGAAGCTCCTCCGTGTAATAAAAGCTGCCAAGATGCTCCTTCTGGCAGGGTCGGGAGGGCATATCCGAAAGCACTTCAGTGGGAATATCAGCTCCCACAAGTCCGCTCTTTTTGCCGTAAACTGCCATTTTGCCGCCGCTGTGGGCTGTAAGCTCGCAGATAAGCCAGCACTGCTCTCCCCGTACAAACATATCCTCAATGGCATCGGTGAGCGCAAGCACGCTCTCATCCCCGGCAGACACATAGCGGAAGTATACATCCACGGCGCCGCCGCATATCATGCCCAGATTGGCCACATCTCCCGAGTTGAGACGGAAGTTTTCCACAAAGGAGCACTTATCCTCCAGCACCTTCGCCGCCATTTGCTGGCTTCTGTACTCCACGGCGCCGCCGCCAATGGTGCCGCGGACTCTGCCCCTGGATGTAATAAGCATCCTTGCTCCGCTGCCACGGGGAGTGGAGCCGGAGGAGGCAACCACGCTTACAAGAACGGCATCCTCTCCTCTGCGAAGCGTTTCACCCAAAATTCTGAAAAGTTCTCTCATATATGAATCCTCCAAATCATGTTTCAGGCGAAAATTCCTCTGCCCGAATTCCTACCGTCTCCACCTGCAGCTTTCCGTTTTCAAGGCAAAGACTGTTTACACACACATAGTCCTGACTTAAACCACGGTACCCGCTCAAAGGCCGCCCCATAAGAGCGCACAGCAGCACACGGTTTATCCCCTTGTGGGCCACAAGAATTACATTTTCCGCCTCTTCATCCGCAAGGCTCTCCAAAGCTCTGAGTCCCCGCTCTGCAAGAGCCTCAAGGCTTTCTCCCCCCGGAGGCGTCAGGCTCAGGTTGCCTCCACGCTCCGCATAAAGCTCTGGGTAAAGCAGTCTTATCTCCTCAAAGCTCAGACCGTCCCATTCTCCGCAGTCTATTTCCTCCATGCCGGGAAGAATCCGCACAGGGCATCTGCCTCCGGAAATAAGCTCCGCCGTTTCTCTCGCCCTGAGCATGGGACTTGCCCACAGACTGAAGGACGAAAGAGAGGGAAATCTCTTTCCCAGGCTCTCCGCCTGAACCCTGCCCTCAGGTGACAGGGGCGGATCGTTCCTTCCTCCAAGGCAGACATGCTCCCTGCCTCCAAGCTCGGGCTGAGCATGCCTCACCAGATACAGTTTCTTCATCGTTTTTCACCAAGTTTAAGTATTCGCTCATAATCCTCGGGGCAGTCCGCATCAATGCTTACCCCCTCGTCGTCGCATTCCATTTCTCTTACGGATATGCCCAGTGCGTCAATGGCTCCTCTGAGCCCCCCCTCACCCCCATGGGAGAGTATCCGGGGAATAATCTCCCCTCTCATAAGCACCGGGTGTCCGCGCCTGCCCTTATACACAGGCACAGTGAAAGCCCCATCGCTCTGAAGAAGAGCCTTTATTGTTTCTTCCCTCACGCAGGGCACATCCACAGGGCTTACGAGCACCGCTGAGCAGCGGCCCTCAAGCTGATGCAGTCCCAGAGACAGGGAATCGAACATCTGGTTAGATGCGTAGTCTGGGTTGCGGACAAATTCGCAGCCTTTATCGGAAAGATGCGCTTCTATCTCCCCGGCTCTGTGGCCGGTTACAACAACTATTATTTCCGCGCCCGCAGCACGCATATTATCCACGCAGCTGGAAATCATGCTGCCATTGCCGAAGGGCAGCAAAGCCTTCAGCCTTCCCATACGTGAGGAAAGGCCCGCAGCGGTTATTACAGCCCCAAGAGGCAGAGTTTTAAAGTTGTCCACTTCCTGGCTCATTCCTTTCCGAACACCCATAGACCGTAGCCTGCCTTAAGCTTCATTAGCAGCCTTGCCGTCTCCGTTCCCACGCAGGCACAAAAGCTGCCGTCAAATATCATCTGAGCTGCCATAGCGGCAAGGTCGCCGCTGCGATCGAGAAATTCCAGCTTTTCAAAGCCGGCGGCCTCCGCCATTTTTTCAATGGCCGGGGCAGAGTATATGCGTTTTACAGCGTCCCCGTCGGGGGCTTTGATAAAATTCTCCCCGCTGAGAGAGGCAGTCAGCTCACCAAGGAGCAGCACACCGCCCTTCTTCAGCACTCTGTGGGCTTCCGAAAGGCTATTTTCAGGCTCCGTAAAAAGAGACAGGCTGCATTCGCAAAAAGCCATATCAAATGTTCCGGACTCAAATTCAAGGCGGGCGGCCTCATCCAGACGCACATCCCCTTTTCCGGATGCCAGCTTTACCATATCCGGATCCGCGTCAATTCCGGCCAGATATGCTTTTGGATATATCTTAGCCAGAAGCGCAAGGCGATCTCCTCTGCCGCAGCCTATGTCTATCATGGAGTCGGGACTATGCAGATATTTAGCCGTTATCTCCCGTATAAGCTCATCGGGGCAGGGACTGAGACGGGGCATCAGTTCTCCGTAAGACATCAGTCCACCTCCATCGCCGTCAGATAGGCCGAGCAAAAGGGCTTAAGAAGGCCCTCGCTCCACACATGGAGGGAACAGCGTTTCAGCCGTTCTATGTCCAGATTCATAGCGTCCTGAAAGGCCATTGCCGTCACCGTGAAGCTATGGCTTTTCACCCTTTTTATAAATGAATCCATATCCTCAATGCCGTCATCGGAGCCATGCTCCAGAGCCGGCTCTCTCGACCAGCGTCTGCCTATATACTCCCGGTTCTGCACGGCCGTACTGAGCTTTCTGTCTCCCCTGCGTCTCGTAAGTGGCTCAAGAGTTCCGTCACCCATGACCACAAAGCTTGCGTGCAGTCCGCAGCCTGGGTGGTCGCAGCGGGATGGGGATATATTTTCCTCTCCTATGCCCGCCTGAGCGCCGAGAGCAAAAATAAGCTCATCCAAAGTGTAGCGCTCCCCTTTATCGGGAGCTGTCGGATATCTTCCGAAATAGCTCACCGGCTGAAAATGAACTCCTCTGACGCTGGGAGAGAGCGAAGCTCCAAAGCGGATAATCTCCCCAACCTGATTTTCATTCACTCCGCGCACCAGCGTGGGCACAAGTGTAACACCCATGCCGTATTTTCCGCAAAGCTCTATGGCCCGCTTTTTCACTTCAAAAAGCGGCCTCCCCCTGAGCTTTATATAGACATCGTCCCTTGTTCCGTCAAACTGGAGAAAAACAAAGCTCAGTCCTGCCTCGCTGAGAGCCTTTACATATTCCTCGTCCTCTCCAAGACGGAGGCCGTTGCTGTTAAGCTGAACATAGTCCGCCCCGCGCTCTTTTATATACCGTATAAGCTCCGGAAGATCGTCTCTGAGACTTGGCTCACCGCCGCTTAACTGAATAAGAGCCTTGCCTCTGCTCAGTATAGTGTCAACAGCCTGCTTCAGTTCATCCAGCCCCGGCTCTTCCATTGCTCCGTCGGCGAAGCAAAAAGCGCAGGAGAGATTGCAGCGGCGGCTTACCTCCAGAAGCACACAGCAGCTTCCCTGCTGATGTTCAGGGCACAAACCGCAGTTTTGGGGGCAGTCAAGTCCCTCATTTTCCGAAAGCTCCGGAAGCATGCCGCGCCATGCGTTAAAATCAGCAAGCCCACGCCATACCGGCACGGAAAACTCGCCGTGCTCACGGCAGCTTTTCCAAAGGCTTATCACCCCGGCTTCCTCTCTCAGCTCAGCATGGGTGGGCAGGAGGCATACAGGACACACAGAGCGTGTGCGCCGAATTGTTTTCATAAAGCTCTCCTCTTTGACAATCTTATCACTCATTTTAACACAGAGCGCTCTTTTGTCAATTATCGCTGCTGGTCCTTTCATCAAATCATTCTGCGTCACTGCCATCAAATTCTTTTATATCATAAAAGCAAAAGTTTGTTGAACATTTGTCATTATGGTGCTATAATACGACTATATGTTATGCATTTTTGTAATAATTGTAAGCAATATGTGAGTATGTACAGGAGGTCTGCCTTGTGAAAATCAATAAACCCACCAAGTCAGAGGTCAGTGCTGCTTTTGCCTCCGGCCTCAACTGCAGCCAGTGTGTGCTGGGTCAGCTTGCCGATGAGCTTGGATACGATATAGAAGAGCTTCACCGCATAGCCCACGCCTTCGGCGGAGGAATGTTCCGCGGCGACACCTGCGGCACCGTCACTGCCGCTCTCATGGCTATCGGCATGGCTCACGGCGGAAGCCGGGATGAGGCAGCTGATGAGGTGGTTCACGGGAAGACCCACGAATTTCTTGAGAAATTCAAGGAGCGCTTCGGCAGCATCTACTGCCGTGAGCTTGTAGGCTACGACTTCTCTGATCCCGTGCAGAAGGAAAAAGCCTTCGAGCTGGGCGTTACCCTCGAAAAATGCCCCGCCTTTGTGGCAGGCGCTATTGAGCTGCTGGAAGAAATACTTGAGGACTAAAAATTATTTTTAGATAAAAACAATCTGCATTTAGGAGGAAAACTCAATGGCAACAGAGATGAGACTTACCCGTGTTAAGCTCATAATCAACGGCGTTGAAAGACCCGTGCTGTGCGATCTCCAGAAGGATACCCTTGCAACGGCAATCCGCAGACTCGGCCTCACCGGCACCAAGGTGGGCTGCGGAATAGGCGCTTGCGGCGCCTGCTCTGTTATTCTCAACGGCGAAGTAGTACGTTCCTGCACCAAGAAGATGAAGAACGTCCCTGAGTACAGCGAGATCACCACCATCGAGGGCATCGGCACCCCTCAGCATCTGCATCCCCTGCAGCAGGCATGGATAACCTACGGCGCAGCCCAGTGCGGCTTCTGCACCCCCGGTTTTATCGTGTCCGCATCCGCCCTGCTTGACGAGAACCCCGCTCCCACCCGCGAAGAGGTCAGAGCATGGTTCCAGAAGCACCACAATGTCTGCCGCTGCACCGGCTACAAGCCCCTGGTTGACGCTGTTATGGCTGCAGCTGAGGTTATCCGCGGCGAAAAGACCATAGAAGACATCACCTATAAGGATGAGGGCGAGGATATCTACGGCTCCAGCCGTCCCCGTCCCACTGCTCTCGGCAAGGTCACCGGCCTTACCGACTACGGCGATGATATAAAGCTGAAGATGCCCGAGGGCGTTGCCCATCTGGCAGTTGTTATCCCCGATGTGGCTCACGCTGTCGTAAAGAAGGTTGACTTCTCCGAGGCAGAGGCCATGCCCGGCGTTTACAAGGTTCTCACCGGCGCCGATGTTCAGGGCAGCAACAACCTTGAAATTCCCGTTGTTATCCCCCGCAAGAAGGGTGCCGGCATCACTCCCTGCCCCGTTATCGTTTCCGAGGGCGACAAGATCCGCCACAAGGGCGACGTTGTTGCAGTTGTAGCTGCCGACACCGAGGAGCACGCACGCGCAGCCGCCAAGGCCGTCAAGTATGACCTTGAGGTTCTGCCTGCATACATGACCCTCCCCGAGGCAGTTATGCCCGATGCTATCCAGCTCTATGACGACCAGCCCAACCAGTTCATGTTCCAGCCCGTATACAAGGGCGAGGACGCCAGCGAGATCATTGATGATAGCGATATCGTTGTTGAAGGCTCCTTCTATTCTCAGCACGAGCCCCATCTCCCCATCGAGCCCGATGTTGTTCAGGGTTACTGGGACGAGGACGGCAACATGACTCTCCAGTGCAAGTGCCAGGCTATTGGCGAGTGCCGCGACGCTCTGGCTCCTGCCTGCGGTATCGATCACGAGAAGCTCCGCATCATCATGAACCCCGCCGGCGGCGCTTTCGGCTATCCCGTAAACTCCACCACCTTCGGCGTTGTCATCACCGCCGTTCAGGCTCTTGGTATCCCCTGCACCATGACTCTCAGCTATGAAGAGTTCATGTTCATGACCGGCAGGCGCTCCGCCACCTATGTCAACGCCCGTCTCGCCTGCGACAAGAACGGCAAGATCACCGCTGCTGAGTATGACCTCGGTCTTGACCACGGCGCTTATGCCATGACCGCCAGCAAGATCTTCAACAACATGGTCTCCGTTGGCTTCCACGGCTACAATGTTCCCAATGTCAAGGCTCTGGCCCGCGGTGTCGCCACCAACCACGCCTTCTGCTGCCCCTACCGCGGCTTCGGCGCACCTCAGGTTTACACCACCACCGAGGCTCTCATTGACATGGCCGCTGAAAAGCTGGGCATGGATCCCTGGGAGTTCCGCTACATAAATGCCGCCCGTCCCGGCGACACCACTATGAACAGCCGTCCCTACAAGGAGTATGTCTATGTGGATATGCTTGAGAAGATCAAGCCCGTCTATGATGAGTACAAGGCTGAGGCCGAAAAGGGCAAGGCCGAAGGCCGCCATACCGGCGTAGGTATCGGTCTCGGTGGCTTCCTCTGCACCATCGGTATGTTCGACAGCTGCGACATCGCCATCGAGCTCCTGCCCGACGGCAACTTCGCTTACTACAACACCTGGGAAGATCTCGGTCAGGGCGGCGACATCGGTTCCCTCACCCATGCTGTCAAGGCTCTTGAGCCCATGGGCGTAAAGCCCGAGCAGATCCGTCTCGTCATGAACGACAGCCACATCTGCCCCGACTCCGGCGTTGCAGCAGCTTCCCGCAGCCACTACATGGTTGGTAACGCCACCATCGACGGCTGCAACAAGCTCATGGATGCCATGCGCAAGGAAGACGGCAGCTGGCGCACTTATGACGAGATGGTTGCCGAAGGCCGTCCCACCAAGTATGTTGGTCACTATGACCAGATGGGCCTCGGTATACCTCCCGGACTGGATCCCAACACCGGCGAAGGCGACAAGGACGCTGCCTTCATGTACTCCGTCAACGTTGCTCTCGTTGAAGTTGATGTAAAGACCGGCAA
Source organism: Oscillospiraceae bacterium (assembly GCA_045594965.1). Classification (GTDB taxonomy): domain Bacteria; phylum Bacillota; class Clostridia; order Oscillospirales; family Oscillospiraceae; genus SIG459. Next base: position 8,845 of record JAZNZM010000247.1, read on the forward strand.
GACCCAGGTTCTCCGTTACCACACCGTGGCTGACATCGGCACCATCGGCAACAAGCTGGCTGTTGACGGTCAGGCCTACGGTGGACTGAGCCACTCCATCGGCTTTGCTCTCACCGAGGACTTCTTCGATATCAAGAAGGACAAGAATATGGCCATCTGCGGTATTCCCACCGTTCTTGATATTCCCGATGATCTCACTGTTGAATATGTAGAGACTCCCAGACCCAACGGCCCCTACGGCTCCTCCGGCGCTTCCGAGTGCTTCCAGAGCTCCGGCCACATGGCTGTTATCAACGCTATCAACAACGCCTGCGGCATCCGTATCTACGATCTGCCCGCACGTCCCGCAAAGATCAAGGCCGCCTGGGCTGCAAAGCAGGCCGGTCAGGACCTCACTCCTGCCAAGTACTATCTGGGCAAGGACTTCGAGGACATGCTGGAAGACATCCGCAACGAACCCATCTAAATCACAAATTTCATCAAGAGGTGATCTTCAATGGAATTGCAGGATTCCAAAGCCTTTGTGCAAAACTGCTTCCATGACGAATCCGCCTCCTGTGCCTGCGCCTGCCCCTTCCATCTGGACATCAGAGCCTTTCTGAAAAAGGTGGCCAAGGGCAGGTGGCCGGCCGCCTACCGCGACCTCAGCGCCGCCATACTCTTCCCCTCCATTGCTGCCGAGCTTTGCCCCCAGCCCTGCCGCGCCCGCTGCCAGAGAAGCTCTCTTGGTGACGAGCCTTTGAACATGGCAGAGCTTGAGAAGGCCTGCATCAGCTTTGGAGGCGGCGGTGCGGGAACGGACTTCCGTTTGCCTCCCAAGGAGGAAAAGGTCGCCATAGTCGGCGCCGGTCCTGCCGGTCTGGCATGTGCTATAGGACTTGCCAGAAAAAAATATGCTGTCACTGTTTTTGACAAGGAACAGGGGTGGGGCGGACATCTGCGCTCCCACCCCCGTTTTGCTCTTTTTGACGCAGATTTTTCCAAGCAGTTCAAGGGACAGGATGTGGACTTCCGATTCTGCACAGAAGCGGATATGGAAAGCCTTTCTGCCTTCAATGCCGTATACATCGCCACCGGCGAAGACGGCAGCGACTTTGCTCTCGGCAGCAGCTGGGACAAGGATAATTTCACCACGGAAAAGCCCGGCTTCTTCATGGGGGGCGGAGTTGTTGGCATGCCTCTCATGGAGAGCATCGCCTGCGGCGGCAAGCTTTCCCAGCTTATGGAGGCCTATCTGCAGACAGGACGCGCCAATCTCATCGTGGATAATGACGACGATTACTGCGAGGGTCACATGATGGAGCACCCCGGAGAAGAACGCAGGGCCATGGTTCTGCCTGCTGACCCCGAGGCCGGCTACAGCAAGGAGGAGGCCAAGGCCGAAGCCGCACGCTGCATGCAGTGCGTCTGTGACCGCTGCCTCAAAGAGTGCGAGCTCATGGCTCACTACCGCAAAGCCCCCTATAAGCTGGCAGCGGATATATGCGGCGACTCCCACACTATGCCCCCCTTCTCCAACTGCGAGGCCACACGCCAGACCTATTCCTGCAACATGTGCTCCCACTGCGCCAATATCTGTCCCGAAAATGTGGACATGGGCGAGCTTTTCAGATTTTCCCGCGAGGACCGCTGGCTCCAGAAAAAATGGGTGCCCGGTCTCCATGATTACTGGCTCAGAGAGCTGGACAGAAACATGGGCGAGGGCTTTTATGCAAGCTCCGGAAAATGCAGCTATCTCTTCTTCCCCGGCTGTCAGCTCAGCGCCTCTTCTCCCTCTCAGGTGAAAAGCGCGTGGACATTTCTCCGGGAGAGAACGGATGCCGGCATCATGCTTGGCTGCTGCGGCGCTCCTGCTGTATGGGCAGGAGATCTGGACAGGAAGCAGCGCAACATTGCGCTTATCCGAAAAAGCTGGGAAGGCATGGGCAAGCCCAAAATTGTGTGCGCCTGCGCCACCTGCTCCGATATGCTTAAAAAACAGCTGGGAGATGCAGAAATAATAAGCCTTTATGAAGTGCTGCTTAATGAGCAGCCCCCCCTCTCCTCACTGCCCTTTGCTGAGGCCGCTGTGTTTGACCCCTGCTCTGCCGCTAAGGATGAGGCCCTTCATGCCGCTGTAATGGCACTGGCAGAAAAATCCGGCTGCGCCGCCGAGGAGCTCCGCGACGGAGGAAAATGCTGTGGCTACGGCGGACATATGCGCCTTGCAAACCCTGAGCTATTCAAAGAGATAAGCGATAACAGGGCAAGCGAAAGTGAGCTGCCCTACATCGTTTACTGCGCCAACTGCCTTGAGGTGTTCCGCTCCAAGGGCAAGGACTGCGTACACATTCTGGATGCTGTTTTCCCCTCCGAAAGCAAAATCACACCAAGCTTGGAGCAGAAAAAAAATAATGCCCTCAGCCTGAAAGGAGAGCTAATGGCAGAAATGGACAATCTGGAATTCCACCCTCAGTCCCAGCCCTGGGACAAGCTCAGTCTCTCCATAGCTTCTGAAGCACAGGCCAACATGGAGGATAAGCTGATAACCGAAAGCGATATCCGTGAGCTTATCTTCACCGCGGAAAAGGACAAGGACTATTTCGAGGACGAGAATGGCCTTCGCACCGCCTCTCTTCAGAAAGAAGTGCTCACCTTCTGGGCCGACTACTGCCCGGACGGAAAGGGCGGCTATGTTCTCCATAGCGCCTATTGCCACAGAATGTTCATCGGGGAGGGCGGAAAATGAGCGAAAAAAGGATTCTGAAGTGCGGTAAATGCGGCGTGGAGCTTGTGGAAAAACAGGTGATGTTTTCCTATATGCGCCGCAGCTTTGGCCATAATGTACCCGTTTGTCCCCGCTGCGGCAAGCCCTATATCTCCCGTGAGCTGGCCGAGGGAAGAATGGCCGAGGTCGAGGTACTTTTGGAGGACAAATAATCCCATGCTTAGCTACCGGGACAAAATAGAAAACTCAATATTTGTGTCTCAAAGTGAAAGCGGCATACTCAAAAGCCTGAATGCTCAGGCAGAGTATGCCTCTTTTCGCAGCCCCTTTTACGCCCCTATAAGGGAGCATTTGCCCCTTTCTTCCCTGTCCGAGCTTGGAAAGCTGCCCTTTTGCAGCGCTGAGGATATTCGTCTTCGCGGAAAAGATATGCTATGCGTGCCCGCTTCCCGTATTCAGAGGATAGTCAGTCTCTTTTCCTCCGGCACCACCCGCGAACCCAAGAGAGTGTTTTTCACAGAAGGAGATCTGGAGCGCACAGTGGACTTTTTCGCAGAAGGGATGGGCTGGATGTGCGGCGTAGGCGACTGTGTCGGTGTGCTTTTGCCCTGCACCGTGCCTGACGGTGTCGGCGATCTGCTATCAAGAGGTCTGGAAAAGCTGGGCTGCAGGCTGCTGCGTCTGGGTCTTGTGGATAAGCCCTCCGAAATGAAGGATATTCTTATGAGGGAGCGTCCGCGGGTTCTTGTGGGTATGCCATGGCAGCTGCGGCTTCTGGCTGTATGCCTGCCGGAGCTGAGGCCGGAGAGAGTTTTGCTCTCCGCCGACTATGTGCCGGAGAATATCTATCCCTTTCTTGAAAAGCTCTGGGGCTGCCACGTTCTTGGCCACTTCGGTATGACGGAAACCTGCTTCGGCTGCGCGGTTGAATGCCTGCTCCACAGAGGAATGTACCTCCGCCGGGATGAGCTCTATGCGGAAATAATCGATCCCGAAAGCGGTAAGCCCCTGCCACCCGGGCGCGTGGGTGAGCTTGTTATCACCACTCTGCGCCGTGAGGCTATGCCCCTTATCCGTTACCGCACCGGTGACCTTGCAGAGCTTTCTCCCGGAGGGCTGCTCCGGCGGGTATATGGCCGAGCAGATGTCCACCCGGGCAATTATGCTTTGCAGGAAAGTCTCTGCGGCTGCAGCTGGCTTTATGACTACAGTCTGAGCGCGAAGGAGGACTCTGGCGCTGAGCTTACTGCCCTTGTTTCTCCGGATGCCCCCCATAATGCCCCGGAAATCCTCCGCAGCCGTGTCCGCGAGGCCTTTGGAGATCGCCCGGTGAATCCTTCCCTTATTATCTGCAGCTGTTCCCGGAATGAGGCCACAGCTCTCAACAGCGGAAAACGCTTATCCATATAGTCATGATTCAGGCTTTTTTTGCCGTAATCCCCCGAATTTCAGGAAATTCGGGGGTTTTATTTTTCTCCTGTGGTATATTTATCAGAAATGTTTACACTCAGTTCATTCCTTTGGTGTACACTTCCTGCTGAGGTGAATGAAATGTTTCGCATTTTAGTGGTTGACGATGACAAAAATACAAGGATATTCCTGAAAGCTGTGCTGGAAGCCGAGCACTACACGGTGTTTACTGCGGAAAACGGTCTGAAAGCCCTTGAGCTTATGGACAGGGAGCACATAGACCTTGTTGTGCTGGATATTATGATGCCTGAAATGGACGGCTATGAGTTCACAAAAACCCTGCGCGAAAACCAAAGCTCTCTCCCAATTCTTATGGTCTCCGCAAAGCATTTACCGGAGGACAAGCGCCGTGGCTTCATCGTTGGCACGGATGACTACATGACAAAACCCATCGACGATGAAGAGATGCTTCTTCGCATCAAGGCCCTTTTGCGTCGTGCCAGAATCGCCAGCGAGAGAAAAATCAGCATCGGTGACATAGTGCTGGACTACGATGCCCTCACGGTGAGCCGCAGGGGTCAGGTGCAGGAGCTGCCTCAGAAGGAGTTCCTGCTGCTGTACAAGCTCCTCTCCTACCCCGGAAAAATATTTACCCGAATTCAGCTCATGGACGAAATATGGGGCGCCGACTGCGACACGGGCTGGGAAACCGTCACTGTACATATAGGCCGTTTGCGCAGGCGCTTTGAGGGCTGGGATGAGTTTGAGATAGTATCCGTCCGCGGTCTTGGATATAAGGCTGTCAGAAAGGAGTGAGAGGAATATGATGGATCCCAAGCAGGAGCGCAAACAGAGGTTTTCTCTCACGCTCCTTTTTTCAGCCATAGTTGTGGTCATAATAGTCTCCGTGCTGATTCTGGTTGGACTTGGCCTGTTCCTTTGCCTGCATCTGGGTATTTTGTCAGCGGCAGACGGCGGAGAGCTTCATTCAGTTCCCCTTCTGCTCATATTCGCGATCTCATGCACAGTTGTGGGCAGCGGTATGACCCTTATTATATCCCGCTTTCCCCTCAAGCCTGTAAACAGGCTTCTGAACATAATGAACAGGGTTGCCTCCGGGGATTTTTCCGCCAGAATCACTCTGCCCTCCCCATGGAGCAGACATCCGGGTCTTGTGGAGCTTTCGGAGAGCTTCAATAAGATGGCCGCTGAGCTGGAGGGCACGGAAATGCTCCGCAGCGACTTCATCAATAACTTTTCCCACGAATTCAAAACCCCCATCGTATCCATCACCGGCTTTGCAAAGCTGCTGAGCCGAGAAAAGCTCAGTCCCCGTCAGGCAGAGTATGTGAGGATCATAGAAGAGGAATCCCTGCGTCTATCCTCCATGGCCACAAATGTCCTGAATCTCACAAAGGTTGAAAATCTTTCCATATTAACAGACAAATGCCGCTATAACCTATCGGAGCAGCTTCGCTCCTGTATATTGCTGCTTTCCGCCAGCTGGGAGGAAAAAGAAATAGACCTTGTTCTGGATTTTCAGGAGTTCAGCGTAAACGGAAGCGAAGAGCTTTTGAAACATGTCTGGCTCAACCTTATTGATAATGCAGTCAAGTTTTCCCCCCGGGGCGCACAGGTGGAGATCAGGATTGCCGACTATCTGGATTTTCTGGAGGTATCCGTGATAAATCCGGGACCCGAGATCCCTTCGGAAAAGCGGGACAAGATTTTCGGCAAGTTCTATCAGGCCGATGAATCCCACGCCACCCACGGTAACGGTGTCGGTCTTGCCATTGTGAAAAAGGTGGTGGAGCTCCATAGGGGCAGTATAAATGTCCAGAGCGAAAGCGGTCTTAATATATTCTCCGTAAGGCTGCCTAAGAAATAAACCGCATAATAAGCAAAAGCTGTGAGGCTAATACCTCACAGCTTTTTTTGTATTCATTGTATTCATTTATATTTTGTATTCATTTATATTCATAAATTCATGCTTTTCGTCTTTTCAGCCGGGGTCTCCACCAGTGCTTTCCGTAGGCGATTATCTCTGCCAGTATGCCAAGGGGAATCGCTGCAAAAACATCCAAAGCGGAGTGCTGCTTCACGAACATGGTGGAAAGGCATATCATCAAAACAGCAAGGCACACAAAGACCTTCCAGAGCCTGCTCACATCCCGCTCCTTAAGCCATGCCGATGCAATGCCCAGAGAATAGGCAACATGCAGCGATGGGCAGACGCCTGTGTTTGTGTCAAAGCTGTATATCGTCCCCATAAGCCATGTGAGTACATTCTCTCTTTCAAAGCTTTCCGGACGCAGCTCCTGTTTGGTGGGATAAATTATGTAAACCGCCATTGCCACTACCTGCGTGACAATTATGAAGCTCATAAAGCGCTTAAATCCCTCCGGATTGTACACGGCAAAATACAGCAGTGTGATAACTATCAGCACATACCAGAACACATAGGGTATGGCGAAGAGCTCATTAAATGGGATGATATCGTCCATAGCTATATGTACGGCATGACATTTTTCAGCAGGGATTAGATTTTCCGTAAGGAAATAGAGTATGAAATACCCCACCCAGCCAAGCAGATATTTCAGATGGGAAAAGCGTGGCTCATTGATTCTTGAGAGCCTGAATTCTCTCAGATCCACCTGTGGCTTTTTCATCGTCTGTTCACTCCTTGCCGTCTTCTCGGAATGTTGTTATATGGCACCACTCTGTGCTCAGGCAGTGACTCCGCCATCTCGGTTATGGTCTCCATAAGTATTTTGCATATACGGCCTCGCTCCTGCGGTGCGGAGTTATCCGGGCAGAATCGCACAGGGCTTCCGAGACACACTTTTTTCAAAGCCGGGGATATATACATGGGTACAAAGCAGATTGCCCGTCCCGTTTTCCTGTAATACAGTCTTGCAACATCTATAAACTTATCCTGAAAGTCCGAGAGAATATGGTTATAGGGCACATCGTGCTCAGGAAAAATAATAACGCTTGCGCCCTCATCCAGTTTCTCCATAGTCCGGCGGAAGGTTTTCACCAGTCGGGCATCATGGTATACGGGTATGGTGTCGGCATTATTGAATATGCACACGGACAAAGGCGCAATGATATATGACAGAAGCCTGAAAAACCAGCGTATGCCCACTGGCTTATTGGACCAGAAATCCTGATAGGCATAGTCCGGCACTTCCTTAAGCTCCATCATTTGTCCCGCGCACCAGGTAAAGCGTTTGCCCGGATAAAAAAGCTCAGCTACGATGGGGCCATGCATCTGGCAATGGTTGCCCACCACGATCACACTCTCCTCAGGCACATTTTCCAGACCGCTCAGCTCCATTTTAGGATAAAAGGCTCTCACCAAAGCCTTTATAATTTTATATAACGGCGATATCTTTTTCTCATTCATCGGATGTACACCTCTCCGAAAAAGCATAGTCCGAAAAAATAAACTGAAACGAAACTTGGTTTATTGGAAGTTTAGCTTCTCCGTTTATGCTCATACCACAGATATCGGAGAAATCGAAAGGTTGCACGCATAAGATGAAAAAAAGACACATACTTTATAATCCCGGAGCGGGAATGGGCTCCTGCCTTGAAAACGCTCAACTCCTTGATGTGATTTACCCCATAACAGAGTACAGGGATATTACAAAGATCGAAGACTATGCCGAATATTTTGCCTCCATAGACCCGGATGAAGATGTGGTTATATGCGGGGGTGACGGTACGCTCAGCCGCTTTGCCAATGACACAAAGCATCTGAGCATCAAAAATCCATTGTTTTACTTTGCCTGCGGGAACGGCAATGACTTTGTAAGAGATCTGGGGCTCAGCAAAAACGCAGACCCCAATTTTAGGATAAACAGCTATCTTCGTCCCCTCCCCAGCGTCAGTGTAAAGGGCGAAAGCTTCCTCTTTCTCAACAATGTTGGCTTTGGCATAGACGGCTGGTGCTGTGCCGAGGGTGAAAGGCTTCGCAGGGACATAAAAAGCAGCGAGGGAGAAAAAGGAGTCAACTATGCTGCCATTGCTGTGAAGGGGCTTTTCAAAGGCTACGAACCCAGAAACGCCACTGTCACCGTGGACGGAGTAAGCCTATATTTCAAGAATGTCTGGCTGGCTCCCACCATGCACGGGCGCTACTACGGCGGCGGCATGATGGCAGCCCCGGAGCAGGACCGTCTTGCCCCTGACAGGAAATTGAGCCTGATGCTCATGCACGGAGCCGGCAGGCTAAAAACTCTTTGTAGTTTTCCTTCTATTTTCAAGGGACACCATATCAGGCACAAAAAATATGTGACAATTCTGCAAGGCCACGATATAAAGGTGGAGTTTGACCGACCTTCCTCCCTGCAGATAGATGGCGAAGTCATAGAAGATGTAAAAAGCTATGAGGCCGTAAGCGCAAGAATAATTACGGAAAAGGAGCTGACAAGCCCATGGGCCCGCACCCTCTGGGAAAACTTTTCAAAAAGGAAGAGGTGCTTACCCTTCCAAATCTATTGAGTCTTATAAGGCTTTTACTTATACCTTTGATTGTTTACCTATACTGCTATGCCGAAAAACACATTGCAGCTGTGCTTCTTGTGCTGCTCTCCGGTATTACGGACATAGCCGACGGTATAATTGCCCGAAAATTCAACATGGTTTCCGATCTTGGCAAAATACTTGACCCCATTGCCGACAAGCTCACCCAGGGAGTGCTGATAATCTGTCTTGCAGTGAAATATCCCCTCATGCTTGGCCTTGTGGCGCTGTTTGTTATAAAAGAGCTGGGAATGCTCATAATGGGTTATATGACCATACGGAAATTTGGCGCTGTCAACAGCTCAAGGTGGCACGGCAAGCTCGCCACAGTACTGCTCTATGCTGCTATGACGCTGCTTATTCTGTGGCCAACTATGCCCGTCTATGCCGTCAACCGACTGATATGCCTCTGCGGAGTGGTCATGCTATTTTCACTGGCCATGTATTTCCATTTTTATCTGACGCTCTGGCGCAGCAATACTGGTCCATAAATAATATACAATGGTGACTGCGATGAAAAAGAACGAAAAAAGAGTTCGGGGTGTTTTTGTGCTGCTGGGGCAGCTGACAGCCCTTGCTACAATAATCAGTCTTATAAGTTCCGGGGACGGCGAAAGGCTGCTGCTGGCTTTTGCCACGCTGCTGCTTGTGCTTGTGCCGGAGATTCTGGAGCGAGTTTTCCGCTGCAGGATCAGAACGCCTCTCTATATTGCCGGAGTTCTCTATGCTCTCGGGCCAATGATGGGCCATTGCTGGAAGTTTTACTACACTATCCCCTTCTGGGACAAGCTTTTGCATTTTTTCGGAGGTATCGTCTTTGCCGTAATAGGCTTTTATCTCTTTATGATGATTTCCTCAAACAGGAGCAATCATTTGGCTGCTGCACTTTTCGCAGCCTGCTTTTCCATATCCATTGCCGCTGTATGGGAGTTTATTGAATACGGCGCAGATGTATTTCTGGGTATGGATATGCAGCATGATACGGTGGTCCCGGGGATAACCTCTTTTCTTCTTGGCACAGAGACCGGTGTGACAGGAAGCATTAAAAATATCAACTCTGTATTTGTGGACAGCGTTCCCCTTCCCGTGAATGGGTATATAGATATAGGCCTCCACGATACGATGCTGGATATGCTGCTGGAGAGCCTTGGAGCTCTAATAACTGCAGCAATTCTTTACGCAGACAAAGGCAGGCACCCTCTGATTCGGGGGAGATGAATTTAAGACCTCAGTTGTTGTCTCGGTTATTTGGTGTACTATATGAGGTCTGTTAAATGGCTTCACGCCACCCTAACCCGGGTATAAAAAAATCCAGACCTCATTTGAGGTCTGGATTTTTGGGGCATAATGTGCAGGTTTAATAGAGCACCACAGGGCGGGGTGCATCTCCCTTTATGTGGGGTGCTTTTTTGCTTCCCCTGGGGTGCAAATAGGGTACAACCCGAAAACCGTGTGGGGTGCATTCATCTCCCGGTGGGGTGCATTTTGCTATAGGTTAAGAACAGTTCCGCTTTTCTATGCAAGTGATGTGTCAAACATAAAGGCACACTTTAACCGGAAGATCTTTGCTGCGCTTTCCCTTCTCATGTGATGCCATCGTTTCTTCAGTCATTCTTTTTCTTCTTACCAAACAGCCTTGCCCAGAAGCCCGGTTGGGTATTCTTTGCTTCATCGACGGGCTTGTTCTGAACCTGCGGCTGTGTTGGAACCGGATCCTTTTGTTCAACCGGCTTCTGCTGGGGTTTCGCTTGTGTCTGCGTCAGATGAGCAGCTACTTCGTTAGAAGATTCTTCGGTTACTTTCAGCCATGGGTAGAGCATCGAGATTAGCATTTCTATTTGAACCAATCCCTGCTTACCACCGAGCGGTGCCTGAATCTCAAGGGTTGCTTGTGGATGCAGCACATTGAATGCGCCATCCAATTTTTCTAAACGATTCAAGATAGAGAGGGCTGTACAGCAACGCACATACTGAATGTGAGGCGAGAGTCGGACTACGATCTTCGGTTCGGTAAGGGGCGCAGAGAAAGAAGCGAGACCCATACCACTCAGCTGATACATCACCTGCTCCTTCATGGAATCGGGAAGGACATCAAACTGCTGTGGGGTGAGGGGACGACCTTCAACTATGATCTTGTCGCTGTAGGCTTTTGCTTCTGCCAACGCACCAACTTCCAGATCCGAAAGAATTTTGGATGTTACTTCCTTTTCTGCCGCCTTGTCGTAGACAAGATCAATCTCGTCAAAGCATCCAGAGTTCCACTGTATTTTTCTCTCCATAAGTTTACCTCCGTTCGATTTTAATGCTACTCAAGTCAATCAAAGTGTAACGACCACTTTATTCTATAGAATCCTTTTAACCCAAACGGATTCTCAGCGATAAAATCTTCTTTGCTATCAATTTGAGGATAGGCGTGTTTATCAGCTTTGAATTTTTGTTTTAGCTTTTCGTTATTAGCTCCCCAACGGTATCTGCTTAGCAAGCCTGCACCCAGATAGCTGATCTCATAGTGAAAATCAAATTCTGAACTGGAATCATCGAAGAACCCGCATTCGAAGATATTACAGTCAATGCGAATTGTGTCGCTCGATTCGTTGTACTTCCATTCACCAATGCTGATCTCCGTTGTTTCGCTGTCAATCTGGATAGACAC
>JAZNZM010000248.1:0-9605 GCA_045594965.1 Oscillospiraceae bacterium
TCCATGGCGTTGAAGGCATAGTAGAAAAAGGCAGCGGCACCCAGCACCATCAGAACAATGTCGTACCAGGGCAGATGATTAACCTTTACATGTTTCTTGGTGGCAGGATAGCTGAGATAGCCAATAATTATGATAAAGCCCACAAAGCTTGTCAGACGGGTTTGCTCCAGGAAGTTTCCCCAGAGAGTAACATAGATGCAGAAAAGGGAAAACAGGGCGAGAATGCAGCGAACAATTATCTTGGGCGTGCCTTCCCAGATACGTGTATTGCTCTCCCTGTCATACTTGCGCATGACTTCGTTTACATCAACGCTGCCGTCAGCATTGAGTTTGGTTTCGATGCGGTCCTCATTCTGCTTTTTCTTCAAAAAAGCCATTTTCGGGTCTCCTTTGCTGAGATTTGCTGTATCTTAACGTTTCTTAACACTTTCAGAAAAATGACAGGGGCTGCGGTGCCTTTTCAGGGCACCGCAGCCGTTATTGGTAGATTTAACAGTTTATTCTGACTGCTTATCAGTCAACGGTATCAACGGTAATACCCTTCTCGGCAAAGTACTTGGCAGCGCCGGTGTGATAGGGCACGCCGCAGACAGAGGCAAATTCGAGGTCAAGAGCAGCGCCCTTTGCATAGGCGGCGGTAATTGCATCCTTGTTCTCGAAGATGGTGGATACGATCTCGTAAACGGTATCATCATCAATATCAGCATTTACAACGATGGTGGCCTTGACGCCTACGGTCAGAGTGTCGTTGTCAATTCCCTTGTAGGTGCCGGCAGGAATGGTGTACTTGGCGTAGAGAGCGCTGGTCTCCATGAGCTTTGCGATGTGCTCATCGTCAAGCTGGACGAGATAAGCATCGGTGGTGGCGCACAGTTCGGTGACTGCGGAGGTGGGTTCGCCTGCTACGATGAAGGCAGCGTCGATCTTGCCGTCCTTGAGAGCGTCTGCAGAGTCGGCAAAGGAGAGATACTGAGCGTCGATGTCGGTCTCGGTCAGGTCATAAGCGCCGAGAACGTCGATGGCGTTGAAGTAAACGCCGGAGCCTGCGGAGCCAATGGAAACACTCTTGCCGGCAAGGTCGGCAACGGTCTTGATGTCAGGGTTGCAGGTTACAATCTGAACAGTCTCGGTGTAGAGAGCGGCTACAGCGCGGAAGCAGGTGATGGGCTCGGCGTCAGCGAAAATGTTGGTGCCGTTGTATGCATAGGAGGCAACGTCGTTCTGAACGAAGCCAAGCTGTGCGTCGCCAACGTCCATAAGCTCCAGGTTAGCCTTGGAACCGTTGCCGGCAACAGCGGTGACAGCTATATCGGTGTTATTGGTAATGTACTGAGCAAGAGTGCTGCCGTAAGCATAATAGGTACCGGAGGTACCGCCGGTAGTAAAGGTAAGTTCGGTGCTTCCACCGCAGGCGCAAAGGCCAAGAGCGAAGCAAAGTACCAGAGCCAGAGCAATAATCTTTTTCATTTTGTTGTCCTCCTTAGTAGCATTTCTGCGAAAATGAAAGTTTTCGAATTTGAAAATTCATTATGGTCGCATTATATACTGCTTTATTCAGAAATGCAAGCCCTAAAATGAAAGTTTTATAAAAAATATTGCAACTTCAATAATTTATCGTGTTAAATCACTGTCAATTTGTCGCATTTATCAATTAAAGCGCACTAAAATGAACAAAATGCACATAGTATGCCGCTGCGTAGAGCGGTTCCGCTCTTTTCCCCAAAAGCTAAAACCGACTTTTTCTCCCTGTTCCGTTTCGGATCACACCGCTCAGGCCGTCTTAAAACTCTCCTGCGATACGCAGGGCAAGGCTCAGAATGCCGATATTGTCGCTGTATATTTCCTCAAAATCAGATATCGGCAAGGGGTTTATTCCCCTGCCGGCCTCTATGGTATAGCCCGGTCGATTATAGTTTTGGATGAACCAATCCTTGTAGCCGGCAAAGCCCGAGGCATAGGGAGTCTCCTCCACAAAATATCCGCTCACATCACCGAAGGCCTCGGCAATATCCCGGCTGTACTCCGGTTCATAATCAAGAAACTTCCAGAAAATTGTCTCCCCCTGAGTATGATAAGCCAGGACTATATTGGGGTCGTAGCTCAGCGTGAACTCATACACCGCTCTGCTTTCCGGTGCGGAAATGGCAGCACTGCCCACATAGTCACGGGGTGCAGGACCGGTGAAGCCCTGAGCAAACTTTATCTCCCTTGCCTGCTCCCAGCCTGCCGGATATTGCAGATTCAGATCCACACCCTCGATATTGGCCTTCCAGCCGGAGGGAAAGGGGATGTTCGGATATTTTCCGGCAATATCCGCCGCCTGCTCATAATAGCGCCCCTGCTTTAGATCTCCCGTCACAAGGTCAATGGCATCTATGTCTACCGCGGGGACTATGACAAGGCTGCTTCTGGACAGAAGCCCCCTTGCGCTGTAGCCGTATATCTCACCGTTTCTCCCGTAGGCAGCAGCCAGTTCCTCGCAAAAACGGAGAAGCAGCGGACTTGTTATCCACTCGTTGGCATGGTGGGCGGCGCTGTAAAAAATCCTGCCTTCCCCGCTGCCCATGCGAAGGCTCCAAAGGCTTTTGCCCATGACGCTGCGGCCTATTTCCCCAAGCCGTATGAAGGGATATCTTGCGGCAAGGCCACGGCAAACATAGTTCACGGTCTCGCTGCACCAGTCTATGCTTGTGGGTGTCACGGTAAAATTCAGGGGCACGGTGATGGTCTGCCCCGGCTGCAGCCTTGAGGGTACAAGACCGGGGTTCGCGGTAGTGATGGCACTCAGGCTGCTCCCATAGCTGACGGCAATTCTGTAAAGGCTGTCCCCCGGCCTGACCCTGTGAACAGCATAGCCTGTGTAATAGGGTTCAAGCGCCCGGTGACTTCTGGGTCCTGCAATACCGTCCGCTGTCAGCCCAACACGGCGCTGGAAGGCCGTCAGAGCCTCTCTTGTCTGTGTGCCGAAAACTCCGGTGGTGTTTCCGTCAAAGCTTCCTTCCCGTCTGAGCGCCAGCTGCAGCAGCTGCACCTGTGGTCCTATATCTCCCATTTTCAAAACTTTCATTCAGCCGTCCCCCACAAAAATAAAATTTTTACATTGAAAATATGTATATGCTACTTTCGAAAAAAATATCTCAGCAAAGCAAAGATTTGCTGAGTGTTTTTTCGCCTTGAAAAGCCATAATGAATTTGTGCGGCGGGAAACGCGCAAAAGAAAAACCATGGGGAGACTAAAAAAATGAAAAAAATATGGGCTTGTGTGCCTGCCGTATTATGTGCGGCAGCAATGTGGATGAGTGTGGACGCCCTTGCTCTGGAGGCGGCGGAGCTTGTACCTGTGGGCGACGCAGTTGGAATTGAAATAAAAATGGAGGGTGTACTTGTCGCGGAGGCTACTGAGGTGGAGACCTCCGCCGGCAAAGTTTCACCCGCCCGGGATGCCGGCATATGTCCCGGTGACCTTATTATCTCCGTAAACGGAAGAAAAGTGGCCACAGCGGCAGAATTTCTCTCGGCGGCGGCCGGCTTTGACGGAAGCCCCGTGTCCATAATGGGTAAGCGTGAGGGTCGTGAGCTGAGCTTTTCCGTCACCCCTGCCCAGACCGTGGAGGGAAGCTGGCAGCTGGGTCTCTGGCTTCGCGACGGGGTAAACGGCATGGGAACCGTGACCTTTTATGACCCAAAAAGCGGAGTTTATGGCGCTTTGGGGCACGGAATAAACGACCTTCGCTCCGGGGAGCTCATGCCCATAGGCAACGGAAGTATCCTTGATGCCGAGGTAACGGAGGTGGTCCCAGGCAGAGAGGGCAGTCCCGGCGAGCTTAGGGGCGCAATAGACAAGGCCCATGTGCTGGGCAGTCTTGAGAACAACAGCATCTGCGGCATTTTCGGGCACGCCGCAGGTGGAGAATTCTCCGTCAGCACGCCCCTGCCTGTGGCCTCTCCCGACGAGGTTGTGCTTGGCCGGGCCAGTATACTCTGCACAGTCAGCGGAGGGGAGACGAGGGAATACGATGTGGAAATATGCCGTGTCTACCGTGGTGAGGACGATGTTCGCAATATGCTCCTGTGCATCCGCGACAGTGAGCTGCTCTCCGTCACCGGAGGCATTGTTCAGGGCATGAGCGGCAGCCCCATTATCCAGAATGGCAAGATAATCGGTGCCGTGACCCATGTGCTGATCAACGACCCTACACGTGGCTACGGGATTTATATCGAGAAGATGCTGGATGCGGCTGGATAAGCTAAGCCCACGCCTAATCGGCGTGGGCTTTCAGCGTTACTCTGTTTCCAAGAGATCTGTCAGGTACTTATATTTTCGCTTCGCAAGTTTTCGGACATAGCAAGTTTTCTTTCTCCCACTTTTTAACAGGAAGGTAATCTTTGCGCTTCTTATGGGCAAATCATCAGCAGTGCGCACTAGGTTGTGGCTGTCTACAATTTGTATACGTTCAATTTCATGGATGTGAAAATTAATGTTGTGATATTCTGCGCTTATGAAAATATGGTCGTTTTCTCGCCATAAGCCACTGATTCTAGAAAAGAACATTACAGATCCTCCAGTAGAATTTTTAATTATTATATCATACAATAGCAGACTTTTACAGAGAGCAGGGTAAGTATGTTCAAAAAATGTTGTCCATAAGGACAATCACTCGTGAGCGGCAGCCCCATTATCCAGAATGGCAAGATAATCGGTGCCGTGACCCATGTGCTGGTAAATGATCCGACACGAGGCTATGGGATATTTATTGAAAATATGCTGGAAGCAGCGGGATAAAACTATGTCAGGGGCGGTTTGCCCCTATCCTTCTTATTGATTGTATGATATCATGTGGTTACAAATATAAAGGAGGTGTCTTATGGCACTCTTTGGCTGGCTAAAGAAGAAAAAAACTGATAACGCAGATACAACGCAAATCCCAAGGCAAAATAAAATCAGATTTGAATACGACGCGGAACGACAGGTTTTAATAAAATGTTCTTCCGAAGATTTACCCAAAATCATCGATAAAAACAATCTTGTCTGGCGTAATTTTGGCCCCCAGGACGATCCGTATGCCAGAGCGATATTTCTGGGACAAGGTTGTTGGGAAAGACTTGATACTATTACAGAAGCTGAAGCACAGCGCATACTGACACAATGGGGATATTCCTTTGAAAACAAATAGCAAATGTTGTGTTTCACCTCAAAAATGTTGTCCATAAGGACAATCACCCGTGAGCGGCAGCCCCATTATCCAGAATGGCAAGGTAATCGGTGCCGTGACCCACGTGCTGATCAACGACCCTACACGTGGCTACGGGATTTTTGCGGGACTCCAAATCTTGAATTGAAGCTGGGGCATATACTTTACCATCTCAGGGAAAGCAAAAGCAACTTAAAGGGCATTCTGGGAGGTGAAAGCGGTGAGCTTTTTATGCGCTTTCTCAAAAAATATCTTTTTGACCTTTTTGGAAGGTACATAGATGATTTTTCCCACACAATCCCGGAGGACTTTCTCCTGCATTATCTCGCAGGATCCTTTGCGGAAACAGTGAAATGGTGGATGAAAGAGGACGCCGTACACTCACCGGAGGAAATCGCCTCATTTTATATGGCTATGCTCGCAAAGTAATAAAAGACCTTCCCGAAACTTCTGCTTTATCAGAGGAGGCAGCCCGTATGACAAAGCTTTTTCGAAAAGACGAAATATGGTTTGCAATAGTCTGCATCATAATATATGTCCTCGCCTTCGGCAACGCGGATTCCCTTTCCGTGGAAATAGGCATACCAAAGCTGCTAACCGTGGCAGTCGGAGTGATTATGTCAACCACACTGTTGGCATTTGTGCGCAAAAACGGTCTTGGAGAATATCTGGGACTATGCAGGGTGAAGCCGGGAAGCGGAAAGCGCTGCCTTTACTTTCTTCCCCTTGTTATCATTTCCAGCGTTAATCTATGGAACGGAGTTGCTGTAAGTCATCCCCTCTCCCACATACTGCTGCACATAATAAGCATGTGCTTTGTGGGCTTTCTGGAGGAGCTTATTTTCCGCGGTCTTCTTTTCAATGGCATGAGCAAGGGCAGCCTTACCGCCGCAATCATAGTCTCCTCTGTCACATTCGGGGCAGGGCATATAGTCAATCTTTTCATGGGTGCTCCCCTTTTAGATACCCTGCTTCAGCTTGTTTACGCCGCCGCTGTTGGCTTTTGCTTCACCGCTGTATTTCTGGCCTGCGGCAGTATTCTGCCTTGCATCATTGTCCACGCCATCGTAAACTCCCTAAGCATTTTCGCCCTTGAACCCGGTGTGGGAATGAACCTTTTTATGTGCATTGTCCAGACTGCAGTATCTCTGGTATACGGTCTTTACCTGTTAAAAAAAACATGGACAAAAAGAGCTTCAGGCTGAACCGGACCAAATTGTATAGAATTAAGTTTTAGGGGGAGGAACAGCGAAGATGTTGTTTTTGTCTTTTGCTTCTCAGGAAGAGCGCAGGAGATGCGGCGGCTCCGCATTTATAGAGCTGCAGTATTGCACCCTGCCCCGCTCCTCAAAGCTGAAATAGCCAATTTATATGATACGGATTGCCACGCCGCTTTGCTCCTCGTAATGACTCATTTTCTTTTGTCGCATTTTGATAACATGAAAGCCCACAGCCTAAGCTGTGGGCTTTGTCATATCATTCATTACTTAAACATCCGGTGTTATACCATTCTTTCAGCTTTTTTCCTTCATCGCTTTGAACTCTGTGCCCCTTTTTTTCACCGTCCAAAGTATAGAAATTAGCCACATATCCCCGTGCGGTGGAACCTTCATTTACCACACTTACGGTGATTTTTTTCAGATTGGCCCTGTGATAGGCCCAGCATCCGGCCTTGATGATCCAGTCCCCGGAGCTATGGAAAAAGGTTTTTTTATAAAAGGGCTTCAAAGGCTCTGTGGGAAAGCTTACTCCCAGCTTCTCTTCCTGTCGGCGTATCATTGCAGCAAAACTCACGGTTTTCAGAGCATAAAAAACCATAAGGATTATGCTCAGATATGTTGGCCAGAAGCATGCAATAATATCTATGGCTTTGTTATGATTAAAAACTGCTACAAGCACGAGGAGAAGCGTTATCGGACTTGATACCATGAGAGTATTTACCGTGCTCTCCCTGAAAAACATCCACATATATCCCTTCACCTGAGGATTAATCTTCGACATGGCCTGCACCTCATTTTCTGCGTGCTTATTGTTTCCCTGCCCGTTTACTCTTTTTTTCCTCTCTCCTGGCTATCTCCGCCTTCAGCCTTTTGATCTCCGCTCTGTCATTTTTGCACCAGATACGGTCAATCAGAATTGCGGATAAAGCAGCGACAGCAACAGTTACGGCTATAGCAATAAAACCTGTGCTGCGATCATTCTGCCACACAGACACAGACTTCTCACGACTGAGCAGGCTTTCCCCATCTTTTTCAATGGCTTTTACTATTTTGTTGCTGCTTTCTCCAACCGGAGCGTATACAAACGCGCACTCATCCCCTGCCTGAAGCTTTTCCGCCACCTCATCGGGATCCAAAAGTCTTGAGTCAACAAGATAGCTGCCTCCATCGGCTCCGGTGATCATGGCATAGGGATTTTTTTCCTCATCGTTGACGCTTATCTCCACGCACACGGTTTCCGCGCTCAGCCAGGTTTCCGGCGCAGGCTGAACAGTAATGGAGGAAATCCATATGGGCAGGGACATCAGCAATAAAACGGAGAAAGAAAATTTAATATACATGGCGGTTTGCAGCCGTTTAATCTCAGCGCGTTTCTTTTCAATGAAGCTATCCATAACTTGCTCCTTTTCCTGTTCTTTTTTCATATACTAACACATTCTCTGCGTTTGTCAAATTCTCTGTCCGCCAATTGGAAGCCCCACTGTTTATGCCCGCAGAATTATTCCGGTGAGCTTTGATTATTTCCCGCCTGATGACACCCAAAGTGGTGCATAATGCTTTTTTTCTTGTAATACAGCGGAAAAAGCGGTAATATTATCCCAAGATACGAGCGAAGGAGCAGAAAACATGAAAGACATTAAAGCCAATATAAAGGACTGGAAATACATTCGGGGAATTTCACCCGATAAAGATGAGGATTTTGCCTCGGCCAAGCCCTATGGAAACGCAAGGTTAGGCTCTGACAGCCTGTTCTGGAAAAAAGGTCTGAAATGGTACTGCGTGGATTTTTCGCAGACCGTGCGTGTTTTCAGGCGTGTGGCAGAAGTAAACAGCCGCGTATGCTTCGGCAACAGCAATTTCGACATTCAGATGCTTGTATTCATCACCTACGACGGGAAGGAGCTGGAAGCCATTATAGGAGACAGCTTACTGCGCCACGAGGCAGAAGCCCTTTATGACATGATCAAGTCAGCTCACCCTGAGCTGCATTACGGAAAACCGGAGGTTTGAAAATATGGAAACAAGACCTTATATTTCATGGGAGCTGGTACAGCGCTTTATGATAGATGTGTTCAAGGCTTACGGCGTGCCTGAGGCAGATGCTGCTATCTGTACCGATGTGCTTCTGGAATCCGACCGCCGTGGCATAGAGAGCCACGGCTGCAACCGCTTCAAACCCATATACCTTGACCGCATCAAAAACGGCACATTGCTCCCCGAGACCAGAATTGATATTATCAAGGAGACGCCCACCACTGTTGTTATGGACGCCAACAACGGCATGGGCATGGTGGCAAGCTACCGAATGATGGAAAAGCTCATTGAAAAGGCCAAAATTTACGGCATGGCCGGAGGCGCTGTGATGAACTCCACCCACTACGGCATTGCCGGCTACTGGTCCGGCATGGCGGAAAAAGCGGGCATGATCGGCATAACCGGCACTAACGCCCGCCCCTCCGTGGCTCCCACATTCGGCGTGGAGCCCATGATGGGCACCAATCCCCTAACCTTCACCATGCCCACCGATGAGCCCTTCCCCTTCAACTTCGACTGCGCCACCTCCATTGTCCAGAACGGCAAAATAGAATACTATGAGCGCAGCGGCAAGGAGACCCCCGCCGGTCTTGTGGTCACCAAAGACGGCGGCACAATGACGGATTCGGGAACTATTCTCAAGGAGATGCGCCGGGGCAACTGTGCCCTGCTTTCCATAGGCGGCATTGGCGAGGAGACCGGTGGCTACAAGGGCTACGGCTTCACCACCATTGTGGAAATCCTCTCCTCCGCCCTCTGCGGAGGGCCGTATATGAAAGCTCTCAGCGGCAAGGATTCAGAGGGCAACAATCAGATGTACCGTCTGGGCCACTTTTTCTTCGTCATAAACCCGGAGTTCTTCATGGGTCTTGATACCTTCATGGAGACCGCGGGGGGCATCTGCAGGGATTTGAGAGCCTCGGAAAAGGCTCCCGGCGCCGAGCGGATATACACTGCCGGTGAGAAGGAGTATCTTGCATGGCTGGAACGCAGGGACAAGGGCGTTCCCGTTGGAGAGGCCATTCAGAAGGAATTCATCGCCCTCCGCGACGAATGCGGCCTTGATTACCGTTTCCCCTTTGAGGACTAAGCAAAATAGCTTTTTTGAGCCGGATTGGCTCAAAAAAGCATTGATTTTAACGTGCAGGGGGCCCTTCGC
>JAZNZM010000249.1:0-21145 GCA_045594965.1 Oscillospiraceae bacterium
GAAAACGCTTCACTCCCGATAAAACCGTTGATCTTGCCCGCTCCCGTATCGGAGAAGGAGGCTATGATTTGCTTCACAACAACTGTGAACATTTCGCCACTGCGTGTCTTTTCGGCAAAGGACGCAGCAGTCAGGAGGAAGCTCTCCGCGAAAAATGGCTTAACCGGCCCTTGCTGGATGTGTACATAATGAAAATACCTGAGGACATGTCCCCTGGGACTGTGTACCCTTCTGCAAGAGACCGACAGCTTAAAGAAACAAAAAATGAGCACAGCCGTCTTGAGCGTTATGCAGTATGGAAGCTTCTTGAAATGGCCGCGAAACGCTCTTTTTCCCTTTCTATGGAAGATATAAGCTTTAAGGAAAATAAAGGTAAATGGAGCTGCGACAAGTTCCATTTCTCCTTAAGTCATTCCTACGGTGCTGTAGCTGCAGCTGTTTCAAACGGCATTTGCGGTGTTGATATAGAGTCAATGGAACGGTTCTCAAACCGCTACAGCGACCCTATTTTACTTAACAGGATGCAACGCAGAATATGCTCCAACGAAGAAAATTTTTCCCTTCAAAGTCCGGAGGATTTCATTCAACTTTGGACAAAAAAGGAGTGTATATATAAATGTTATGGGACCGAAGGCTTTTTTACAAAAAAAATAAACACCTCCGCCCATGAAAGTATATCAAAGCATATTTTTCTTCCCGAAGACTATGTTGTCTCCTTCTGTGGTGAGAAAATAGCACATAGCCACATATACATACACGATGGAGATCGCTTTCGCAGTATACAATCCCATACCGAAGGAATAGCGCCATGACTTTGAGCTGTTTGTTTCTTGCCTTACTGATTTTTATTTTTCTATTCTGGATATTCCCCAGCGTTCTTACTGCATTTCTTCTTTTTTTTGGAAGGTGCGATGACGGACTATATTTAGATAAAACATATCTTGAGCCATTCCATGAAGAATTTGAGCGAAGCATTGATCGTCTTGAATCCTTTTCACCAAAAGGCGTCACCCTGCCCAGCCGCGATGGTACCTCTCTTTTTGCCCGTTGGTTTTATATAGGTTCTTCAAAAACCGTTATTTTAGCCCATGGATTTAAGGCCTCAGCATATTCCAACTGCTGTAAACAGGCAGAATTCTTTTTGAGTCAGGGATACAATGTTCTGCTTATAGACCAGCGTGCACACGGCAAAAGCGATGGAAAAGCCATTACATTCGGCCTTACTGAACAATTCGATTTTTTGGACTGGCTTACATGGGTGCACAATAACACAAGCTCCAAAACTGTTATTGCCTATGGTGTATCCATGGGAAGCGCCGCTGTTGCCTATGCATCCGCGAAAGTCAGCAGTGATGATCTGCAGGCGATGATACTTGACTGCGGTTATTCATCCCCTTATGAGCAAATGGATAATATTGCAAAAGAAAAGCATATTCCTTGGAAGCTCATGTCCCCCATTGTTCGACTGACAGTTCGTATTATTTTTAAATGCGATCTCAGGGATCGAGTTAGTACAAGTCTTAGTAAAACCTCCGTTCCGGCCTTTTTTATTCACGGAACTGAGGACGAGGTCGTACATTGCGACCACAGCAAAAGGAATTATTCCTCCTGTTCTTCTCCCAAGGAGTTTTTCCTTGTAGAAGGTGCTCACCATACTACCGCCTTTATTTGCGGCGGAGATGAGCTTAAAACCAAGCTTCTGTTTTTCATAGATAAATATTGCCCCAAGGAGTACACAGCATGAAAGATTATGTTATTATGGCAGATACTTCCTCCGACCTTGAAGAGGATTTTTGCCAAAGAGAAAATATTATTCTTATTCCATGCCACATACATACTGATACCGGCGGAGACTATCTTGCCTATCCACGCTGGGAAGGCACCAGCCCTGAGGAGTTTTATTCTGCAATAAAGCGCGCTCCTTCATCCTGCAAAACGGCACCACCCAACATCTATGAATTTGAAAAGGCTTTTGAAGCTGCAATAGCTCAGGGCAAGGATATTCTTCTTATGACGCTTTCGAGCGGAATGAGCGGTGCATATAATTTTTCCCTTATTGCCAGAGAGAATGTTCTCAAGCGTATCCCCTCTGCCGACATACGCATTATTGACACGCTCCGCTTTGCTCCCGCCTTCGGTCTGATGGTAATGAAAGCCATTCAGCTGCGTAAAGATGGAAAGACTCTTGAAGAGACCGCTGCATATCTTGAGGAAAACAAAAACCGTTATCATCAGTCCGGTTGGATGGACGATTTGTCCTTTGTGGCAAAAAAAGGGCGTCTTACTCACGCTAAAGCATTCTTTGGTACGCTGGCCGGTGTTAAGCCCATTGCAGAATTTGATTATAACGGACTTCCCACAGTTATCGGCAAAGCAAAGGGAGCCAAAAACGCCTATGCCGCTCTTCTTGACTATATTGGCAACACAATAGAGAATGCTGAAAGCCAGACCGTAATCATCGCACACACAAGGCGTGAGAAAGAAGCCGAGGAATTCAAACGCCTTATTAATGAAAGATTTTCCCCCGAAGATATTATCATAAAAGAGATTTTCCCCTTTAACGGTATCAACATTGGTCCCGGCCTTATGTCGGCCTATTATACCGGCAAGCCCATTTCTATAGGGCTTGTTGATGAAAAAAGAATTCTTGAGGAATTTTTGACCGGAGGTAAGCAGCAGTGAGAAAACTGAGAAGCAAGTTTTCAATAGGACTCTATGCCTGTTCCGGCATCGGCATTAACCTTATCAATGTTGTTATGGGTTCCTATCTCTGCTCCGCTTTGCTTGTTGGTGGCTTTGGCACCGAAAACGCAATTGCATTTCAGACCTTTCTTCAGAAAGACTTGGTAATTGCCGCACTCTGGGGTACCTTTGTATTGCTGGCCAGAATACTGGATGGCATTATAGATATACCCATGGCAGCATTTACAGACCGTCTGCGCAGCAGATTTGGACGCCGGCGCCCCAGCCTTGTTATTGGTCTTGTTCCTCTGCTTATCAGCTATTGTCTATTTCTTCTTATTCCGGACTCCTCCGGTGTGAGTCTGCTGAACACCATATATTATTGGCTGGTACTGTGCGTTTTCTATTCGTCCTACACTCTCACAATGACAACATATTATGCTACATTCACTGAAATTGTTGACAATGAGGCCGACCGTCGGCTTTTGTCCAATGTGAAAGCAATTTGCGACATAGTATATTTCATTATCGGTTTTGTAGCAGTTCGCGCACTCCTCAGCGGAATAAATATCCGAATTGTTTCACTTATCATCCTCCCCGTTGCCTGCACAATGCTCATCCCCCTGTTTTTGATAAAGGAGCCGGGCAATCTTGATGATGAGAAAAGAGAGTATAAAACCGTCAGCCTTGTCGCCTCCTTAAAATACACCCTGAAAAATCGTTCATTTGTTCTCTGGATGGTAGTTCACGCCTTCATGCAATTTGGAGTTCAGCTTTTCTTAGGCGGAATAAACGAGTATTTCTCATCCGCAGGAATGAACATGATTTATGTTATGCTTGCTGCATTTCTGCCCGTCCCCTTCACTTTTGGCATATATAATCATCTTGTCCGGACAAAAGGCTTTGGCGTAGGAATACGATACACCTTTCTTATGTTTTCATTGGGCGGTCTCAGCATGTTCGGTGTTTCTTTTCTGTGCGCTGGGCTTCTAAAAACTGTTCTGTCCATTCTTGCGGGATTAATATGCGCTTTCTCTATTGGGGCAATATTTGCCTCAGCTTATTCCGTGCCCAGCCAGCTTGCAGCCGAGGAAGAATTAAAAAGCGGCATCTCCAACTCAGCAATGTACTTTGCCGTACAGGGTTTGTTTGACGGTGTAGTGTCCGGCATTGGCGTAGGTCTTGTGCTCACTGCTCTTAAGCAGGCTTCCCAGGGACCGGGACCCGGTGCCATAATCTATCTTACCCTCATATCCGCTCTTGCGACACTTGTTTCTGCCGTACTCACGGGCATACTGCCACAGTCTGTAAAGGACATAGGAAAGATAAACTAATTATTTTGGAGCACTAAATGAACACAAAACGTGTTGACGGCGCTCTCTTTGGTAAGATGCTGATTAACGGCCTTTCCTTTCTGAGAGCAAACGAAGAAGAACTGAATAAACTGAATGTGTTTCCTGTAGCGGACGGAGATACCGGAACAAACATGTGTCTCACCCTTGAAAATGGCATTCGTACCGCAAAAGCCAACAAGGAGCTTGGAGGATATCTGAAAAAAATCAGCGAAGGTATGCTCTACGGCGCCAGAGGCAACTCCGGTGTTATTCTCTCTCAGCTTTTCAACGGTTTTTGCCTTGAGCTGAGCCGATATTACGCTGTCAGCACCTTTGAGCTGAGAAATGCGTTTATCAGAGCTTATAAAACCGCCTACAACTCTGTTGTCCGTCCGGTAGAGGGAACTATTCTTACCGTTTCACGGGAAGGAATTGAGAATATAAAATATCAGGTAAGAAGAGATACCAGTGTTGAACAGTTTCTGTCCATGTATGTGGCGGAGATGCGCAAAAGTCTCTCACACACCCCGGATCTGCTTCCGGATTTAAAAGAAGCCGGGGTTGTGGACAGCGGGGCACTGGGATATATCCTTATCATCGAGGGAATGCTGAAATACCTTTACGGGGAAACTGTTGCATCTCTTCCTATACAGAGCAAGTCGGAAAGTATCGAGCCCGATTATTCCCTTTTCGATGAATTCAGTCCCTTTCTCGAAGGCTACTGCATGGAATTTATTCTTCAGAGAATGAAGGATTCTGCATACGATTCCGGTTTCAGACTTCCTGCATACATAAAAGATTTGGAATCTCTTGGTTCATCTCTGGTAGCTGTTGAAGACGGAATGAGGGTAAAAGTTCATATCCACACCCGAGTGCCGGCCCGAATTATTGAATTAAGTCAACGCTACGGAGAATTTCTAAGCTTCAAGCTGGAGAATATGCAGCTTCAGCACAACGAAAAGCTTGCTTCGGAAGAAAAGCAAAAGGAGCACCTTCCTATCCACATAATTTCTGTTGTGAACGGTAAGGGCATGGAAGAAACCTTCTCAGGAATTGGTTGTCATACCCTTATCAGAGGTGGCCCCTCCATGAACACATCCGCCCAGGAGTTCTCCGAGGCATTCAGGAAAGCAAACGCAGAAAAGATACTCGTACTCCCAAACGACAAAAACATAATTCCCTCAGCCATTCAGGCAGCTGAGCTGAGCAGACTCGATAATGTTGTTATTATCCCCACCGAAAATATGGTTGAAGGCTACTTTACTCTTGCCGTGGACGTTCCGGACAGCATTAACTGCGATTTTCGAATAAGGCAAATGCAGGCCGGTACAGAAGGACTGGACACTGTCTGCATTACAAAGTCTGTCAGAGACAGCAACTATCGCGGCATTCACTGTAAAGCAGGCGATTATCTAGCCTTCCACGGTGGAGATCTTGTAGCGGTGGACAGTGATTGCAGGAGGCTTATAATTTCATCTGTTTCCGAGATAAATACAGAGGATAAAAGTGCCTGCGTTCTCTTCCGCGGCTGCGATGCAGAGGATTCGGAGGAGGATGTCATCTCCGATGCGCTTGGCGAGGCGTTTCCTTCTCTGGAATTCAGTTTTCTTTACGGAGGGCAGGACATATATCCCTGGCTTATAGGAATCATCTAAGGAGAGACAATGAACTGGATATTAATTGCTGTAATTATATTTGTCGCGCTTAATTTGATATTTGTTTTCGTTCTCTCCGGTGTTATTTACGGAGTATTGCTGGTAAGAAACAAACCCGAAAAATGGGGCAGAGATCCCAGCATGCCTGAGGATCCTGAATATATTGCAATGTATCAGGACGGACTGAAATGGGGCGAAGAGCACTCCAATGTCTGCCGGGAGCTTAAAACTCAATCTGACGGTCTCAATCTTGCTGCCCAATACTTTGATTTTGGAGGAGACCGCGCAGTTATCATCATCCCCGGACGTATGGAATGCTGCCGCTACTCCTATTATTACGCCGAACCCTACAGAACAGCGGGATTGAATGTGCTATGCATAGATACCCGTGCACACGGTTTTTCCGAAGGGCACATAAGCTCCCTTGGTTACAAGGAATACCGGGATATTCTGGCCTGGGCAAAGTTGCTCCACGATGAGCTGGGCATCAGGGAAATTATACTCCACGGTCTCTGCATAGGTGCTTCAACGGCACTTTTTACCCTGACAAATGACCGCTGTCCCGATTATATAACAGCTATGGTTGCAGATGGCATGTATGTCAATTTCAAAGAAACACTCAGAAACCATATGTTAGAGCAGAAGCGGCCTATGTATCCCTTCTTTGCTATTATTCTCTGCTATATTAGGCTTGTTTCCGGGGCTAATGTTGTGACTGACGGCCCCTTAAAGCGTATACCAATGCTTAAAAAGCCCATTCTCTTTATACATAGCCGTATGGACATTTATTCCACTCCTGACAAAGCCGAAGAGCTCTATGCAGCATGCGGCTCAAACCGTAAATATTTCGAATGGTTTGACAAAGGCGGACATTCCCGGGTTCGATATAATTCACCAGAGAAATATGATAATGCTGTGCGCAGCTTCTGGAACTGCCTGCACAGCGAAACCTAACTCACCGTATACTACTGCCGCATACCGCGGTGTGGTAAATATATTGTAAAGGAAAGAGAAATATGGAAAAAATCATCACTCCCGCAAACGTCCTCACTTGGGGCATTGTTGCAATAGCTCTCTGCTGCTGCCCTGTGCTGGGAATCATCTTTGCATGCATAGGTCTTAAGAAGGCAAAGACTTATAAGCTCACTGTCGGTCTTCCCAGCGGTATGGTCAAGACCGGTTCCATCCTCTCCAAGATTGCCCTTCCCGTCAGCATAGTAGTACATGTTTACTACCTGATAGCAATCATCGCCGGCGTTGGTGTAGCAATGTCCTATATGTAATCACCCATGTCATCAGGAGGCGGCCATGAAATGGCTGCCTCCTGATTTCCTGTCTTAAAAAATCAATTTACGGCAATAATATTGCCGTGTCATGAAAGGAGGAGTCCACCATGGCCAATCTCAATACAAGGAGAATCCGTTACAAAAAAATGGTCAACAGTATAGTCATTGCAATGATTGTTTTCTGTCTGCTGTCTATGGCGGGCTCCGCAATTATTTTTTCTATATTATTCCCACGCAGCGAGTTGAGCCCGGACAGCCTTGAGCTTAGATACTGCGATATAGACGAGAGCAAATACCCAAGAAAAGAAGTGGAATTTTTATCTGGCAAAAACACACTTCACGGCTGTATCTATTACACAGCAGGAAGTCCGGCTATAATAGTAATGGCTCACGGAATCCGAGGCGGAGCGGACAGCCATCTTGCCGAAGCGCAATATTTTATAGATATGGGCTGGTCTGTGTTCTGTTTTGATGGTACGGGAAGCCGCGAAAGCAACGGCAACAGCACCGTTGGTCTCAGCCAGATGAAGCTTGACCTTCTTGCTGCGCTTGATTATCTCACGAACAACTATCCCACCACTCCCCTCTTGCTTTATGGGCACAGTATGGGGGCTTACTCCTGCGCCTCAGTGCTTGATGACGGATATGATGTTGCCGGAGCGGTTCTGATATCCGGATTTGCTTCTACAGTGGACACTATGTATTATCACGCCAGACTGAAAGCAGGTGCTCTCGCCCTGTTCGGTTATCCCTTCCTCACGCTCCATAATTATGTTTTGTTCGGCGAACATGCAGACGAATACGCAATTGACTCCATTAATAGCGTTGACACACCTGTTCTTATCATTCACGGCAGTCAGGATCAAGTCATCCCTCTGGAGATCAGTATATACGGGAAAAAAGACCAAATCAGCAATGATAATGTTGAATTTCTTATAATAGAAGACGAGGGAAGAAATCGTCACTCCACTGCGTGGCTGAGTACCGAAAGTGCGCTCCTTCATCTTCATCCAGATAGTATTACAGAGTTTAACCGTGATAAACTCCATACTACGGATGAGAAATTCATGGAATATATAAACAGCTTTTATTTAGATAGTCTAAAAAATTAATCCCGGCCTAAACGAGCAGAGCCGGGATTCTTTCTTTATTCAGAGATAAGAGAATACTTCTTCGCGTATTGCCGGAAATACTCAGCGAACTCATCGCTGTCCTGCCTGAAGCTGTGAAGATATTCATGAATATCAAGCTTCTCACGGCTCATTTCAATAACGCAGCCCGCAATATTAGAGCAGTGGTCTGCAACACGTTCCAGATCGTTGAGAATATCCGAAAGGACAAATCCTGCCTCAATTGAGCATTCTCCGCGCTGAAGACGGTGGATATGGCGAATACGAAGCTGCTCCTTCAGAGAATCAATAAGCTCTTCAAGAGGTTCAACCCTTGCAGCTTTTTTCAGGTCATTATAGAGATAGGATTCAATTGCAAGATCAAGAATTTCCCGTGTAGCAGATATAAGAACCCCTACCTCATTTTTTCCTCCATCAGAAAAGCGAATTTCCTTCGCAAGCATTTCCTCAACGGACTCAAGAATATTAACAGAATGATCGCTAATTCGTTCAAAATCACCGATAACATGAAGAAGTTTCGCACTTTCATCGCTGTCTCTACGGCTCAATGGCTCAGCACTTAGTCTGACCAGGTAGGTTCCAAGCAGGTCCTCATAGTGGTCAGCCTTTTTCTCGTAATCGCGGATCTTAACAGCGTTTTCAGTGTTCCTTTGCTCCAACGCGTTTATTGCTTCCCGCATACCTCTTCCGGTAACAACAGCCATGGCCTCACTCATAATACGGCAGCGTGCAACCGCTATGGACGGAGTAGCCATCATGCGTTCATCGAGTTCGCTTTCTTTTTCTTCGGTTTTAGGTTCACGTATTATTTTACAGGAAAGCCTTTCAAGGATACCGGACATTGGAAGAAGTATTGCGGTACACAGTATATTGAACACACTGTGAATAACTGCAATAGAAAATTCGTTTGCAGAGCTTTGGAGAACGGGCAAGTCAATTAATGACCTAAAAATCATAAAAACCGCAAGAAGAACAACTGTGCCAATTATATTGAAGGATAAGTGCACAACTGCGGCTCTTCGGGCATTTGTAGTCGTTCCCACAGATGAAATAAGAGCTGTCACACATGTACCGATATTCTGTCCCATAATAATCGGAATAGTTGCGCCAATGGAGACCGCACCAGTGCTTGACAAAGCCTGCAAAATTCCAACTGATGCGGAAGAGCTCTGAATAATACCAGTAAGCACAGCACCCGCCAAAACACCGAGAATCGGGTTAGTAAACATTACAAGGATATTGGCAAACTCAGGAACATTTCTGAGGCCGGAAACAGCATCGCTCATGGTCTCCATACCAAACATAAGGGTTGCAAATCCAAGCAATATAGTGCCAATATCTTTTTTATGACTGCTACCGGACATCATAACATGCACCACGCCAATGAGGGCCAAGATGGGTGTAAACGATGAAGGCTTGAGCAAACGAACGAAAATACTACTGCCATCTATTCCGGTGAGGCTTAAAAGCCAAGCCGTAACAGTTGTTCCCACATTTGCTCCCATAATGACATTAATGGCTTGTTTAAGGCTCATTATTCCGGAGTTTACAAAACCAACAACCATGACTGTTGTGGCTGACGAGCTTTGAATGACCGCAGTAACGACAAGTCCCGTAACAAAGCCCATAAGCTTGCTTTTTGTAAGCTTTCCCAAAAGAGTGTTCAGACTGCTGCCCGCGCACCTTTCAAGAGAAGAGCCCATTATGTTCATTCCAAAAAGGAAAAGACTAAGTCCTCCAATCAGAGAAAGAATATCAAATATGTCCATTTTTTACACGCCTTTCGCATCTTAATATTACAGGTAGAATCATATCCATCTCAGGTAAAATGCAAAAGCGTATTAATGTTAAATCTGAATTAAATCAGCGCCTGCCCGTTTATTATCAGCTTAAAATTCATCCCAAGGGCTTCGGCGGCCTTTCGGCACATAATCATGCGCTGCATAAATATTTCAAAGTAATCCATTACAGAGCCGTAATTAGTGTCTACATCGAGACTAAGCGAAATATTCGAACAGTCCTCACTAATAGTAAGATTGCTCTTTTTAACAGAATAATTCACTCTGTCATGAATATCAAAGCTTGTTTCATCCCTGTTTCTTACCCTTGAACGTCGAACATCGCTTTTATCTGCCAGTATAAGAGCGGCAGCAATCGGACTTACAGGTCTGCCGGTTCCTTCATCGTGGTTGCCAATAGCCGTTACTATTTCGGCCACTTCTGTGGCATCCATATTCATATTAGTAAGAATACGAAATGCCATAACAGCGCCGGACTGAGAATGCTCAACGCGGTTAACAAGATTTCCTATATCGTGGAGAAAGGCTGCTATCTGTCCAAGCTCCTGCTCTCTCTCAGAATATCCCAGAGAAGCCAGAATATATTTGCAATTATGCGCAACCAGTCCAACATGAGCAAAGCTGTGCTCAGTAAAACCAAGAGCAACAAGGGACTCATCCGCTTTCCGAATATATGTTTTTATGTCGGCATTATTTTTAATATCTTCAAAACTTAACATTGTATCAACTCACTTTCTTAGGAAATGAAATAATAAACTCGCTGCCTTTCCCAACTTCACTGATAAGCTTTACTGTTGCATTATGAAACAACAGCCCGTGGCGAACTATGGATAATCCAAGTCCGGTTCCTCCTGTTGCTTTAGAGTGACTTTTATCGACCCTGTAAAAACGCTCGAATATTCTGCTTTGATGAACCTGAGGAATACCTATTCCGGTATCACGAACGCTTATGCAGTCAGCCTTATCAGCTTCATATACGGTAATTATAACACGCCCTCCCGGCTTATTATATTTAATTGCGTTTTCGCAGAGGTTATAAATCATTTCACTTATAATTCGTCTGCTGCCAAAAACCTCTCTTCTACCGCCGGAAAGCTCAAATCTAACCGATCGCCTTTCGGCGAAATCTGAAAGAGTAGAAATAACATCAGAACAAAGGCTTATAAGCTCAACAGTCTCTTTTTCAGGCTCATTTTCCGCACTGTTTTCATCAAGTCGTGACAAGAGCATTATATCCTCTACAAGAGCTATCATTCTCTGGGATTCGTTATATATATCTGAGGCGAAATCCTGCATCATGTCAAGGCTCACCATACCATCCTTCATAAGTTCAGCAAAGCCTGAAATAGAAGTGAGAGGCGTTTTAAGCTCATGTGACACATTTGCGGAAAACTCACGCCGAAGCTCATCCCGCTTCTCGCGCTCTGTTACATCAAGAATCAGCAGTGCAGCACCGCTAACATAGCCATCTGAAACAACAGGCCCAGAAATGAGCTGAAGCATTTTCTCCCCCGATGAGAAGATAGACTCGTTTTTTTCTCCCATAACGGCATTTTCAAAACCAATACATATTTCTTCCCTGCAGCGTCCCCGTCCGATATTCTTCAGCTCTTCGCACTCAAGGGCCTCAAGTGCAAAGCGATTAATGAACAGAACATTTCCCATGTTATCGAGTAGGATCAGGCCCTCGCTCATATTATCGGTTATAGCCGCAAATTCACGCTGTTTTCGCCCAAGCTCATCCATTTGTGATTTAATAGTTCGATTTTGCTCTCTTATTTTCTGCATCAGTGGATGCAATTCAGGATAAATATGCTCGTCAGATGGATTATTTAGGTCGATAGTGTTTACAGGCTGAGTTATTTGATGCGACAGCCTGAATGAGATGAAAATACAGACAAACAATATTAGCAGCAAAGCCGCCACACCTGGAACCACAAGTCCCTCCAAAGCCGAGAACAAGCTGTCATAGCTTGCTGAAATTCTTAAAACACTGCCATCAGAAAGAAGGCTTGCATAATAAATCGTTTGCTCATTTGTTGTTGCTGAATAATGCAGGTTTTGTCCGCTGCCATTTTCCAGGGCATCAGAAATTTCCTTTCGGTCAAGATGGTTTTCCATTGCAGCAGGATCTGCGCGGTTATCAAATAAAACCACACCATCACTGCCTACAATGGTGATACGTCTTTCGGTTTCAAGGCACCGGAAAAATTCCTCTCCGCCGCTTTCAATTCCCGCTCCGGCATAGGCAGCCTCTGTTTTAAGCTCGGAATAGACACTATCTCTGACGTGATCATACATGAGATAAGAAAACATGAATCCCGAAAGAAGCAAAATTAAAATCGAGACCGCAAATGAATTCTTAAAAATCTTTTCTTTCATTGCTTAATCTCCAAGCTTGTATCCCAATCCCCGAACGGTTTTTATATATTCACCTGCGCTTCCAAGCTTCATTCGCAGAGTTCTGATGTGTACATCAACTGTTCTGTTTTCTCCGTCAAATTCGCTTCCCCACACTCTATCCATCAGCATATCCCTGTTGAAAACCCTTCCCTGATTCTCCATTAACGCACGCAGAAGTTCAAACTCCTTATATGTAAGCTCTATGTTGTTATCACCCACTATAACATAGTGCTTATCAATATTGAGACGCAGACAGCCAAAACGCAGCTCGCTGCTGTCTTCACCCCTGCGTGCCCTTCTGAGAAGTGCTTTTACTCTCGCAACAAGCTCCATCATTCCAAAGGGCTTTGATATAAAATCATCCGCTCCGTTATCAAGCCCAATAACCTTGTCATACTCAGTGTTTCTTGCAGTAAGCATTATGACCGGAATGTTCGCTGTCGATGCACCCTTTCGAAGCTTTTGCAAAACGGTCAGTCCGTCTTCCTCGGGAAGCATTATATCAAGCAGCACCAGTTCCGGTTTTTTATCTGAGACGGCCTCCCAAAACAGCGATGGTCTCTCGAATCCGGCTGCTGTTAATCCTGCGTTATCAAGTGCATATACAACAAGCTTTCTTATGCTGTCATCATCTTCAAGAAGGTAAATCATTTTTTCGTCCCCCACTTAATATTAAATTCAGTTTATATTTCTTTCGTAAAAAAATAAAGAGGAGGAATATTAAATTTATGTTAAATATTAAATGTTTATATTTCTATTCCGAAAATTATGTTTTTATGATATATTGAATATAAATTTATTGATTAAGGAAGTGGAAAAATGAGAATTGTAACACTTGTCGAAAACAGTTGTATGGACGGGCTTGGATGTGCACACGGTCTCTCTCTTTATGCAGAAACAGCCAAACATAAGATTCTGTTTGATGCCGGTCCCAAAGGCGAGCTTCTTCTTGATAATGCCGAAAAGCTTGGTGTAAACCTTGAGGATGTTGACATTGCTGTTTTATCTCACGGCCACTACGACCATGCGGGCGGATTTCTTGCATTTCTCGAAAAGAACAGTATGGCAAAAATATATATACATACCTTAGCCGCAACACGGGGACATTTTGCCACTGAAAGTGTGGGTTGGAGAAACATAGGTATTGACGAAAGGATCGCAAAAGACTATTCACACAGACTTGTTCTCACCGAGGACAGACTTGAAATAGACGATGAACTTCTTCTTTTCTCTGATGTTATCACGGCTGACTTTATCTCAGGCTCAAACAGTTCCCTTTATGAAGAGTCCGATGGAAATTATATTCCCGATGCCTTCCACCATGAACAGAATCTGATCATTCGCGAGGATAATAGAATCACCCTGCTTGCCGGTTGTGCTCACAGGGGTATCATAAACATAATGAAACGGGCAGAAGAAATCTGCGGCAAAGCTCCGGACAATGTGTTTGCCGGTTTTCACCTTACGAATCCGGGCCTTGGACTGGATCTCCCCAGAGAGTTCGTGTTAAATGTGGGCAGAGAGATGCAAAAATATCCAAGTCGCTACTACACCGGTCACTGCACAGGTAAAAATCCCTATTCATGGCTTAAAACGGAGCTTAAGGACAGTCTGTACAGTCTTTCCGGAGGTCTTGACGTGACAGTTTGAGACTTGAGCGCATAACATGAAGTGGGGATAAATCCCCATTATATGAAATAAGAAGGATAGTAATGTCGTCCGCTATAAAACTCAGCGATCTTCCCATTGGGGTTGATGCTGTTATCTGTTCCCTTCCGGAAGACGAGAACTGTGCGTCCCGCCTTACCGAGCTTGGCTTTTTTCCCGGTGCGAGAATAAGCCGACTTTTCAATGCGGTCTTCGGCGATCCCTGCGCCTATTCCGTACAAAACGCTGTTATTGCTCTTCGACGCAGCGAAACCGAAAGAATAACAGTCAATACTCTTTAAGAATCTGCCGTGTACAGTGCTATATCACTGTACACGGCACTTGCATATATTGCATTATGAGGAGGTTGAGCAAATGACGGATAAAATCATACTGGCAGGAAACCCCAATGTCGGCAAAACCACACTTTTTAACCGTCTTACCGGCCTCAGGCACCATACAGGAAACTGGGCCGGGAAGACCGTCGGAAGCGCAATTGGCTATATGGACTTTCAGGGACGAAAGACAATGATAGTTGACACTCCGGGAACCTACTCCCTTAAGCCCTCCTCTGCCGATGAAGAGGCGGCAAGGGACAGTATATGCTATGAAAACTGCGATGCCATAATTATCGTTTGTGACGGCTGCTGTCTTGAACGTGGGCTTTATCTTGCCCTTCAGATTTCTGAACGGCGAAGCAACACCGTTCTCTGTGTTAATCTTATGGATGAGGCTGAAAAAAAGGGTATACATATTGATTTCACCATGCTTAGCGAAGAATTGGGTTTCCCCGCCCTTGCTTTATCTGCCTCGACCGGGGCAGGAGTGGATGAGCTTGTGGAACTCATTGAAAGGAACTCCTACGAAAGCAGCATATATAAAAAGCCAGCGAAAAGCAGTATGGAGTTAAAAGCACTTTCCGGAGAAATATGCGCCAAAGTTATCAGCGGTAATAGCGCCGAGAGAAAAGTAGGAACAGCAGATTATCTCCTGAGCCATAAAATTTTCGCATGGCCAATAATGCTCCTTCTTTTATTGGCAATCCTATGGTTAAGTATAAAGGGAGCTAATTATCCTTCTTTGCTCCTCAGCAAACTGTTCTCATTCCTGGGAACCCATTTTCATGCTTTTCTTATATATATTAAAATGCCGCAAATGCTATGCTCTGCACTTGTTGACGGCATATACGGAACAACAGCCTGGGTAGTTTCTGTAATGCTGCCTCCTATGGCTATTTTCTTTCCATTATTCACCCTTTTGGAAGACTTGGGCTTACTCCCCAGAATCGCCTTCAACATGGATGGTGTCTTCAAAAAATGCGGTTCATGCGGAAGGCAGGCCCTTTGTATGTGTATGGGTCTGGGCTGCAATGCCGTTGGTGTAACAGGCTGTCGCATTATCTCCGGTCATAAGGAGAGACTTTTAAGTATACTGACAAATTCATTTATGCCATGTAACGGCCGTTTTCCAACCTTGTTTCTTCTCGCAGCGCTGCTGTTTCCGGATAGCGGCAGCTTAGGATCTTCGCTTTTTGTAATGACATTGCTGATGCTCAGCGTAATACTTACTTTTATCTCCTCTTTGCTGCTCTCACTTATATTCCCCAAAGAAACAGCAGCTACTTTCAGTCTGGAGCTTCCTCCATACAGAAAACCTCGGATATGCGAAACCTTAATGCGCTCATTATTGGACAGAACCCTTCATGTTCTTATAAGAGCGATTAAAGCAGCAGCACCGGCCGGTCTTGTTATCTGGCTATTTGCCAACATTAACATTAACGGGAGTAATATATTATCTTATTTACAAGGCACACTGGAGCCGCTTGGTACATTCTTTGGATTGGACGGAGCAATTCTTCTTGGATTTATCCTCGGTCTGCCTGCTAATGAGATTGTATTACCGATAGTTCTGATGTGCTATCTCTCTGGAACATCACTTGCAGAAATACCAAGCGTTTCGGAAATATTGGTAGTTTTTTCAAAAATGGGCTGGACTCCCCTGACAATCATATGTACAGCTGTTTTTACACTTTTCCACTGGCCATGCGCAACAACGCTTTCAACCATAAAAAAAGAAAGCGGCAAGCTAAGTTATGCGCTTGCCGCCGCTGCACTCCCCACAGCCTGGGGATTATTAATATGTTTAGTAATAAGGCTGCTTTGGAATTAGCCGGTCAGACTATCTCCTTATACATAGCCGAAGCATCCGCCTTATTGGCATACTCATTAATTTCAGTCACTTCAACCTTCAATGTACGCTGTCCGAAGGCGATTTCAATAATATCGCCAATTTTCACCTGATAACTGGCTTTGACCTGTCTTCCGTTAACGCATATGCGTTCACCGTCGCAAGCTTCATTTGCTACAGTGCGTCTTTTAATAAGGCGGGAAACCTTAAGATAT
Organism: Oscillospiraceae bacterium; assembly: GCA_045594965.1. Taxonomy (GTDB): domain Bacteria; phylum Bacillota; class Clostridia; order Oscillospirales; family Oscillospiraceae; genus SIG459. Next base: position 16,339 of record JAZNZM010000249.1, read on the forward strand.
TTATCAATTCTCATAACTGCACCATCCAATACAAATCAGTAATTTGAAAAAGCGGCACAGACCAAATGGTCCTGCCGCTTTAGCATAGTTAATTTACTTGGAGATAGCGTCCTTCAGAGCCTTGCCGGCCTTGAAAACAGGAACACGGGAAGCGGGAATCTCGATCTCTTCCTTGGTCTTGGGGTTGCGGCCAACGCGGGATGCACGCTCTTTTATATCGAAAGCGCCAAAGCCAACCAGCTGAACCTTCTCGCCGGCTTCCATGGAAAGGGTGATGGTTTCAAAAGTAGCATTGATAGCCTTTTCGCTGTCCTTCTTGGAAAGACCGGTCTTCTCGGCAACTGCATTAATAAGTTCTGCCTTGTTCATTCTTTTTTCCTCCTGTTATGATAGCGGAAATACCGCAAATATATGAGTTTCACGGCGTAAGAGAAACAATTCCCCCGAAACGCGCTATTTGAGGTTACCAAAAAAAGCCTTACTTGTCAAGGAAAAACTGCTTTTCTTTGCCCTCAATTTCTTCTCTTGCGGTCTGGTATAGAATTTCCATATCAGAAAGACTCATTTGCTCAAGGGATAGTCCCTCTACAGCAGCTTTCTCCTCCATAAAGCGAAATCTGTTTATAGACTTTTCACAGGCTCGGTGAAGAGCCTTTTCCGGATCAACACCGGTTTTCCTTGCAACACTTACAGCGGCAAAGAGCAGATCGCCCAGTTCCTCTTCAATACTATCGCCATCATTTGCGTCGATGGCAGCCACCAGCTCTTCTGTTTCCTCTCTAAACTTCATCATGGCATAGGAAACATCTGGCCACTCAAAACCGGTGACGGAAGCTTTCTTCTGCACCTTTTCCGCTCTCCAAAGGGCTGGGAGAGTTTCCGCAACGCCCTCCATTGTACTTGTAACAGTCTTTTGAGCTTTCTCGATGCGCTTAACTTCATCCCATGTTTTCAGAACTTCATCACTGTTTTCGCAGTGCAAATCCCCAAATACATGAGGATGACGGAAAACAAGCTTTTTGCAGGCGGTATCTGCGACATCATTGAGGTCGAAAGTGCCTTTTTCCTCCTCCATACAGGTATGAAAAATAACCTGCATCAGAAGATCGCCCAGCTCCTCCCTGAGATTCTCCTCGTCATTGGAGTCAATGGCATGAGCAAGCTCGTAAGCTTCCTCTATCACATTGCGGCGAATGCTCTCATGGGTCTGCTCAGCATCCCACGGACATCCACCGGGTGCTCGGAGCACGGCAATAATCTTGCGAAAATCTTCAACATCGTATTTATCTTTTATCCGGAAGTCTTTCATGGTGCTATTTTATCCGTTTCTATTTATTTTATATGCAGAAGTCTGGCCAATTTTTCGCCTTTTGGAATAAGCTTCATATCCTCAAGAGTTACAGCTCTGGTAACAATAATAAGCACCAGATATACTATAACGGCAACTGCGACACCGCAAAGCATCGCGAGAGCCATTCTCATCCAGCCATCGCCGAGAACAAGAGATGTAAGACCGTAAATTGCCCAGGCAGCAGCACCCATTACAAGGCTGCTGATCAATGGTCTGAGAATCATACGCTTGAGAGAGGGCTTGCGCTCCATGCAGCGGCGCAGGAAGAGATAATTCATAAGGCACATTACAAAGTAGCAGCAGATTGTGCCAATGGGGGCACCAATAATGCCTATTTCAGGATCGCCAACCAGTATCCAGTTAACGGCTATCTTAACGAGTCCACCAACAATCATGGAATAAACAGGATAACGTTCATTGCCATGTGCCTGCAAAACAGCATTGGAGATAAGGGCGAGGCAAACAAAAATTGAAGCAATGCCGAGGAGCATAAGCAAGGCTCCGCCGGCCTCATGGCTGGAAGGATAAACAACATTGACAATAGGAAAGCTCAGAACGGAGAGACCAATACCCATAGGCATGCAGATAATAGAGGCGATGCGAACGCAGCTCTCGCCTATTTCACAGCTCTCAAGGCCCTTTTTCGCGGCAACACATGCGGCAATGGAGGGAACTACGGAAATTGTAAGAGGGGTGATAAACGCGGCAGGCAGATTATACAGCGTCATTGTCTTGGAATACACACCCCACAGGGTCTCGCTCATAGCCTCGGAAAATCCGGCACTGTTCTGAAGCTGAGAAAGCACCAGCTTGTTATCAATCAGGGTGAAAAGACTCATGACACTTGCGCCAAGAGTAATGGGTATGCCTATGCGCATAAGGTTCTTGAAAATGCGTCCCGCGCTCTCGGGAGTATCAGGCTCCGCAACAGCTGCAGCAGGGTAATTTCGCATCTTATAAAAGAACATATAGATAAGGGCAACAAGGGAACCCACAGAAACACCAAAAATGGCGCCTGCCGAGCTGATAGGCAGGCCCAATCCCCTGCTGGTGAGAATATATGCAAGAACAAAGCCAACGATAACCTTGGCAAATACTTCGAGAACCTGACCAACAGTAGTAGGCTTCATGTTGCCGTTGCCCTGACAGTAGCCTCTATAGGCGCTGAGGACACAGCAAAGAAGAACGCTTGGGGAAACAGCCAGTATGCTCTGTGCGGATCTGGGAGAATCCATACCCACCGCAAACTCAACATGGAATATAGCAAGCACGGCTGTTCCTATTACACCGATAACGGCAAAGGTCACAAGTGCCACACGGAAGGTGCGGCGAGCCTGCATAGGTCTGCCAAGCGTATTGGCTTCGCTTATCATTCGGGAGAGCGCAACAGGCAGTCCCGCTGTTGCAAGAGTAAGGAAAACATTATAAATGTTGTACGCGGTATTGAAATAGCCATAGCCTACATCGCCCAGGATATTTCCAAGGGGTATCTTATAGATAGCTCCAAGGATCTTCATTATTACAACGCCAAACGCAAGGATCGCAGCGCCGTGGAGATAGTTTTGTTTCTTAGAATCAGACAAGATGCTTCCTCCAGATGATCAATTTTCAGTCAACATAGTGAGTGCGGATGATGTTTTCCCACTCAGCATACTTGGGAATATTGAAATGTACTCCGTCCCAGGTATCCGATGCAGGAAGGAATCCGGTTTCATCAACAAGCGGTGTAACACAGTCAATATAATAACAGCCCATATCTGCGGCAAGCTGCCTGAGTCCGGCATTATAAGCATTTACGCGGGCCATAGTAAACACGCCTCCGGCATCTTTGGCACGGCTAACGGGAGTAAGAGAAAGGATATAGATATCAGCAGCAGGCTGTTCCTTCTGAACCTTCTCAATAATACGTCCGTAATATTCAACGAAGGTTTCAACGGGGAATCCGATCTCATTTATGCCAAGCTCAATATAAACCTTGCCGTAATCCCCATAAGATATTGCCTCCATTGCAGAACCGTAATAACCGGGATAGATTGCGAAATCCCGTCCGCTGAAAGCGGAGAGAACGGTCATGCTGGTACGGGAGAAATAGGTCATGGTTTTGAGATTGCTGTAAATTCTGATTCCCTCGCAAAGGCTGTTGCCAATAAGACAGGCATCGGCAAAGAAATCGTCCCCAGCCGCAGGTTGAACGGGAGTATCCGGGCCACTGTAGGCCTCAAGAGCAAAGGGTATGCGCATAGTGCGAATTGCCATGCGGGAAATTATTGTGGCGACCGCAGCACGGTTAATGGTATCATCAGGATAGTAGGTGCCCCGATCATCGCTTCCGGTCAGAACTCCGGCTCTGTAAAGCTTGTAAATTGCTCCTGCGCCCGGATCATCAAGCTTCACATCCGGAATGCTGTTATCGGGAATATCACTTATCACATTGAAGGCTTCATCAGGAAAAGCAGCACACAGAATCTCAGCAAACTCCCGTCTTGTTGCACGGTTGGAGAAATTCACTTCCAGATCATCTATAATTCCGTTTTCGTAAGCATAGTCCACATATACCTGATACCAGGGAACGCTGCGCTCAAACAGACCATCCCCGCCGTGATATATATTGTGAAGTCTTGCGGAAAGAGTAATAGCTTCGGCGATACTGGCAGAACCCTTGGGCGCAAACCTTTGGTTTCCCATGCCCTCCATAAGCCCCAACGCAAATACCTTGGCAACATATTTTCCGTACCAATAACCGCTGGATATATCCAAAAACAGCTCATCGCTGTATTCATATCTATCGTAAAAGTTGTCAAGACCGGGCTCTGCCGCAGAAACGCTCATCGGAAGAGCTGCAGCAAGTGAGCAAAGAATAAGCAACACACAAATAAATCTTTTCATAATAAACCTCTTATTCATCTATAGGAAGCTGTATTACCTCAAGACCATTTCTTATGGCATACAGCAAGGTATTCATGGTTCCACCGCTATGTCCGTTAAAGGCAGAAATCAGCACCGCAGAGGAGTCCACCATATATTCATTGCGGCGCATATAGCAGCCGGGCGAATACTCTTTCTGAACAACTGTGTGGAAATCACATTCCGTCACAAGTCTGTCATAGCGTTTACGCTGAGCTGCGTTCCATCCCCCGGACTGCCCCTCAAAGGGAATGGCAGCCTCAAGGCTCACATCCGGGTGTTCACTGCGCAGCGCAATTACTGCCTCGCAGAAATAAAAATCGCAGCCTGTGGCCATTCCGCATATATAATGCCGCACTCCGCTGTGATAAACGGCCTCTACAGCGTCATAAATACGCTCCTTAAGAGCTGCGCAGCGCGGATCTTCTTCGTTGCCGTGCCAAGGAAGTTTTGAATCCCTGTGGCCGGTGAAGCAGCAGTTAAGTTTCCTTTCCAGAGTTCTCACCTCGTATCAAGTTATTTTACTACCAAATATAGATAATGTCAAAACCC
>JAZNZM010000250.1:0-4066 GCA_045594965.1 Oscillospiraceae bacterium
CTCCGCTCCAAGATATTCCGAAATATGCTCCGCTGCCCATGCTCCCAGCTCTCTTGAACAGGTCAGGCCGGGGGTTTTGATGCCCACGAAGCTGAGAAAAGAGCCATTTTCGTCGGCAAGTATTGTAAAAGAATTTATGCCCCGCTTTTCGCGGACATAGCTTCCGTCCCTCTGAGCCTCCACATGGAAGGGGTTGGGGCGCAGGGTACCGAAAGAACGGATAAGCTTATCCCTGTCCAGCGTGGGAAGAATCTCCTCGCAGAGCTTAATGAGCTGCTCCATGCCCTCACCGGTGGTGGCAAAGTCCCATTCTCCCTCCAGCGGCAGCTCCGAGGGGCCTATGAGCAGATTCCCGTCCACTGTGGGCACGGCAGTGAGACCCTTGCCCTTCACTTCCGGCTCATGGAAAATCACGCGGCTCACCACCGCTCCCTCGGACTTATCGAAGATGAGGTAATCTCCACGCTTGGGGAAAATGCGCACAAGAGGCTCATGGCACATCTCACGGACGGCATCGGAGCAGAGACCTGCGCAGTTGACTATTGCCCTTGCTGCAATTTCACCCTTTTCCGTTGTGAGAATATAGCCGCCCGCCCGTAAACGGATAGCCAGAACTTTTTCATTAAGACGGCACTCCACCCCGTTTTTCACGGCATTTTCATAGGCAGCTATGCCCAGCTCCCATGGATTCACCGTGCCGGTGGTGGGGGACAACAGCCCCATTGTCACCTTTTCCGTAAGCCCCGGCTCAAGCTCTCTCACTGCTTCTCCCCTGAGAAGCCGCAGGCCGGGAGTGCCGTTAATAAGCCCCTGCTCATACTTTTTCCTCAGCACGGCATCCCCACGCTCACCCAGACTTATCATGAGGGAGCCGCAGCGGGAAAAGCTCACCCCAAGCTCATTGCAAAGCTCATGGAAGCTCTCATTGGCGCGCAGGCACATCTCCGTTTTCAGAGTGCCCGGAGCAGTATCATAGCCGGAGTAGACTATAGCGGTGTTGGCTCTGGAAATGCCTGTGCAGACATCCTCCCGAGCCTCTATAAGGGCAATATTCAGTTTATAGCGGCTAAGCTCTCTGGCCGCGAAGCAGCCGAGAAGTCCTCCGCCGATTACCGCAACATCAAAACTGTCCATAATGCAACAAACCTTAAAAATAGCATACATTTTATACCCAATTATAAATTGACAAGGGCCATTTTGCAACCTATACTGATGATATAATAACAAAGCTGAGTGACGGCTCAGCTATGGGAGGCGAAGCATATGGCAAGCAGCTACGGCGGCTATATGGGCAGGGTTATGCTCCTTGACCTTGGCACTCAGAAGGCAGAGGAATACCCCTGGACAGACAAACAGCGTGAGCTTTTCATAGGCGGCAAAATTATGGCCGCCAAGATTCTTGACGACAATCTCAAAGGCGACGAGAAGGCCTTCAGCGAGGAGAATCCGGTGGTTATCACCACCGGCCCTCTCACCGGCACGGGAGCCCCCAGCTCCAGCCGTTTCAATCTCTCCACCATTTCCCCCCAGACAGGAATTATCACAAGCTCCAACTGCGGCGGCTCCTTCGGCTGGTATCTCAAAAAGGCCGGTATGGACGCCCTTATCATCAGGGGTAAATGCGCCGAACATACATGGCTTGAGATAGACAACGACAAGTTTATTTTCCACAGCGCAGATGAGCTTTGGGGCATGAAGACCACAGAGACTCAGGACGCCCTTGCGGACATTCTCTCAGCCAGACTGGGCAAAAAGGCCCGTTTCGGCCGTCTCTGCATAGGCCCTGCCGGAGAAAACCTGGTGCTCTACTCCGCTGTTGTCAGCGAGGAGCGCGCCGGCGGACGCACAGGCGTTGGCGCGGTGCTTGGCTGGAAGAATCTGAAGGCCATCACCGTCACCGGCAACCACGACATACCTATTCATAACAAGGCCAAAACTCAGGCACATCTGAAAAAGTGGTTCAAATACCTGCGCAACCACCCCCTCACCGGCAATCAGCTGCCCCGTCTGGGCACAGCCGGCCTTGTGAGCAGTATGCAGATGCGCGGCCTGCTCTCCACCAAAAACTATAACTACGGCCGGTATGAGGACTTTGAAAAGGTCAACGGCGAGACTCTTGCCGAGGAGCACAACATAGTAAACAAGGGCTGCCTCAGCTGCCCCATCAAGTGCGCCCGTACAGTAAATGTGGGCGGTCACGAGGTGAAGGGTCCCGAGCTTGAGACTCTTGGTCTTCTGGGCGGCGGCATCCTCAACAATGACCTTGAGAGCATTCTCCGCTGGAACAACGAGCTTGACGAGCTTGGCATGGACACTATTTCCGCAGCCAGCACTCTGGCATGGGCAATGGAGGCCAACGAAAAGGGGCTCTGGCAAAACGGTCTCAGCTTCGGAGACATTGACGGCATATCCGCCCTCTGGGAGGACATAGCCTTCCGCCGCGGCATTGGCGACGAGCTTGCCGAGGGCAGCCGACGGCGCAGCAGCAAGTATGGCGGCAAGGAATTCGCCATCCAGTCCAAGGGTCTGGAGCTTGCGGCCTATGAGCCAAGAAGGGCCGTGGGCATGGGTCTGGGCTACGCTGTCAGCAACCGCGGCGGCTGCCACCTCAACGGCGGCTACATGGTCATTATGGAGGGTCTGGGTCACAATGTGAATGCCCACACGCCCCACGCCAAGGCCGACGGCACGGTGATGTTCCAGAACCTTATGGAGATGATCTCCGCCTCCGGACAGTGTCTTTTCACCTCCTATGCCTTCTTCCCCGGCTTCTTGCTGACACGCCCCAACGGAGCCATCACCAGAACGGTGAACTTCCTTGTGCCCTATCTGGGCTGGGCTCTCCGCTTCCTCAACAAGTTCCCCCTTGTGGCCCATCTCCATCTGCCCGTTTTCCATCACACCAAGATGATAAAGTATGCCCTTGGCATGCCAATGACCTTCGGCAAGTATATGCGCTGCGGTGAGCGCGGCTACAACTTAGAGCGCAAGGTGAACTGCCGCTTCGGCATCTCCGCCAGGGACGACAGTCTGCCCAAGCGTCTCACCGAAACGGCTCAGGATCCCAATGATCCCAGCACAAAGGTGCCTCTTGAAAAGCTCAAGAAGGTCTATTACCACGCAAGAGGCTGGTCCTCCGAGGGCATTCCCACCAAGGCCACTCTGCGCAAGCTGAAGATAGACAGATAAGGAGGAGAGGAAAATGGTAAAAGTTAAGATTTTCGGTCTTCTCCGTATGGACACCGGTCTGAAGGAGCTGGAGCTGGAGGGGGAAAAGGTCCGGGATCTCTATCCCCATATACTGGCCCGTGCCAGACTGGCCCGTCCGGGAACAAAGGTCTCCGCCAAAGATATCGACGGCTGCATAATTATGATAAACGGTGTTCAGGGCAAGAAAAACAGCACTCTCTGCGACGGAGATACTGTGATGCTCATGAGCCCGGTATGCGGAGGTTGAGAATATGAAAAGCTACTATATTACAGATAAGTGCATAGGCTGCACCCTCTGCGCCAGGATATGCCCTGTGGGAGCCATCTCCGGCGCTTTGAAGGAGCGCCACACAGTGGACAGCGAAAAGTGCATCCGCTGCGGCGCCTGCGCCAGAGTCTGCGCAAAAGAGTGCATTCAGGACGAAAACGGCGTTGCCGTCAGCAAAGGCCCCAAGAGAGCCGACTGGCCCAAGCCTTACATAGACCCCGACAAATGCGCAGGCTGCTCCGTATGCGTGGAGGTATGCCCCAACGACTGCCTGGCCATCACCGCTCCTGCCTTCCACGGAGACATCCGCACCGTGGCAGAGCTGAGAGAAAGCAAAGACTGCATTGCCTGCGGCTTCTGCGCCGCGCATTGTCCCATTGACGCCGTTACCATGCTCGCCCCCGGCCAGACCGTTGAGGATGTGAGAGGTAAGGAGAAAAGAAAGGAGAACACTATGAGCAAACTTTGGTGCCGCACCTTCCAGGCCGGAATGAAAATCGGCCACTACTTCATCCCCTACCATATGCCCGAATACATTGAGGGTCCCGGCTCTGTGGCCAGACTGGCAAACATGGTCAAGGACAAGGG
>JAZNZM010000251.1:0-6790 GCA_045594965.1 Oscillospiraceae bacterium
GAGGCGGTCGTTCTGGCTGTTGGAGCGTCCAACCAGAATCTCATAGCCCCCGGAGGACATATAGCTCAGGGGCGCAGACTCCTTCACCCGCTCCTTTTTCACATTTTTGGGAGCGCGGATATAGCCCGTTTCCGTTAGCTCACGGCGGATATCGGTGATGTCGCCCTCGCTCTTTACACGGTCTATCTCATCCAGAACACTGCTGAGGTATTCCTCGTCTCTTATGTTTTCGGCAATAAGGGCGGTGAGATATCTCTCGGCGGTCTTGGCCTTGGTGTATTCCTTATAATATGCCGCAGCATTTTGCTGGGGTGTTTTATGTTTGTCCATAGGAATAGTTACCGTTGGGTAGTTCTCCTCATAGAAATCCTCCACGGTGAGGCTGTCACTGCCATTCTTTGCCCTGTAGAGATTGGCGGTTATCAGGTCTGCCCAGCGGCGCTTTTCGTCCCGCTTTGCTGTTTTCCGAAGTTCCTCGTGCTGGAGTTCGAGCTTTCTTGCAACTCTGTCACGGGCGTTTTTTACGGTTTTTCTGAGACTCTGGGTGCGTCTTCTAAGATCGTCCGCCTGAGAACGCCGGGTATAGAATGCATCCAGAAGCTCAGAGAAGGACGCGAAGGCCTCTCCCTGCATTTCACCTCCGTACTGGCTTATGGGCATGAAGCTGAAGTCCTTGGGTCTGCCCTCGCTAAGAAGCATCCATGGGACGAAATCACCGTTCAGAACAGTTTCCGCAAGAGCATCCATAGCCTCGGGAAGATTATCCGTGTCTCCGTAGCAGCGGTGCACGACCTCTCTGCATATAAGGGGCGAGAGGCAGGAAAAACTGTCCAGCATCCATTTATCCGGAGCGCGCTGCCCATCGTAATTCTCCCACGCAGCCCGTCGCTCCTCGCCGGAAAGGGCAAAGAAATCCGGCTTGGTCTGGCTCAGAGGCAGGCGGTAGATAAGTCCCGGCAGCACCTGACGGATAGCGCTCATCTCCGCGTCAACACGGCGCAGGCAGTCGATAATGATGCCGTCACCGTTCACGAGGATGATATTCGTGCCTCGGCCTATCATCTCCACTATAAGCTGTTTTTTGCACTCCACGCCCATCTCGTCATAGGCATCCAGCTCAAAGATGATTATACGCTCCCGCTCCGGCTGGTGCAGGGCTGCAATGCGGGCCCCCACAAGGTGCTTACGCAGGAGCATGCAGAACATAGGAGGCTGAGCCGGGTTTTCATATTTCGCCTCTGTTATATGGACTCGGGCGTTGCCCACTCCGCCGCAGAGGGCAAGGCGCAGATTTCCCTGAGGTCCGCGGATGCTCAAAAGCACCGTGTCCCGCTCCGGCTGCTGCACCTTATCGATTTTTCCGCCCTCTGTCCGGGCGCGGAGCTCGGGCGCGAGGGGGGGAAGAGTTACACTGGCAAGAGGCATTATTCTTCCTCCATTATAATAGCGAAAAGCTCATTGAGCCTCTCATGGCAGGCTTTCAGATACAGCCAGCCGAAAAGAGCCTCCAAACCGGTGGCCGCATGATACTGGGATATATCCGCGTTTTTCGGCACGGAGTTCACTCTGGTATTGCGTCCGCGTCGGTACACATTCCGTTCATCATCGCTCAGATGGGGCAGGATTTTTTCAACTGCCGCCGCCTGAGCCGGAGCCGATACATATTTCACCGTTTCACGGTGAAGGCCCGCAGAGGTACTGCGTCCGGAGCTTATAAGTCTTGAACGGACCATAAGCTCATAAACGCAGTCTCCTATATGGGCAAGACCAAGGTTGGAAAGGGCATTAATCTCATTATCCGAGAGCTTTATATTAAGATAATCCGTCATCATTCGCTCTCCCAGTCATTTCCTTCCCCGTCCTCAAACATATCCATCTGCTGAGGCACCTTTTCTATGGGTGCAGTGCCGTGCATCAGCTGCATTTCCTGCCACTGCTCCCTGCTTATGAGTATCTGTCTCGGCTTGGCGCCCTCATAAGGGCCAAGAATACCAATCTCTTCAAGCTGGTCCACGATTCGCGCGGCTCTGGCGTAACCCAGCTTCAGGCGGCGCTGGAGCATGGAAACGCTGGCTTGCTTGGTATCAAAGATAACATCCGCGGCCTGAGGCAGCAACTCGTCATACTGAGTCTTTTCCTCCTGCTCGGCATCTGCGGCCTTGCCTCCGCCATTGCCGCTGTCGCCCTTTGTCTCTGCGGCCTTTTCAACGGCAGCTATGATGGAATCGTCATAATTGGCCTCAGAGTAGCGCTTGACAAAATTGACTATCTCCTCTCGCTCCTCATCGCTGACAAAGGCACCCTGAACACGCTTGGGCTTGCCTATACCAAGAGGTGCATACAGCATATCACCGCTGCCCACCAGTTTCTCCGCGCCAGCCTGATCCATGATAATGCGGGATTCCATGGCAGAGGATACGGCAAATGCAATGCGGCTGGGTATATTGGCTTTCATCAGTCCGGTGATAACATCCGCAGAGGGACGCTGGGTTGCTATTACAAGGTGCATACCGCTGGCGCGGCCCATCTGTGCCACACGGCAGATGCTCTCTTCAACCTCCTTGGAAGCAACCATCATAAGATCGGCAAGCTCATCGATAACGATAACCACCTGAGGCAGTATGCTCTCACCATTGCGTTTTCTGATGGCGTTATAGCCCGTGAGGTCACGGACACCCTCCTCAGAGAAGAGACGGTAGCGCTTGAGCATTTCCACCACAGCCCACTGGAGCGCACCTGCCGCCTTCTTGGGATCGGTTACCACAGGAATGTAGAGGTGGGGAATGCCGTTATAAATGCCCAGTTCGACCATCTTGGGGTCCACCATGATAAAGCGCACCTCTTCAGGGCTGGCTTTATAGAGGATACTGAGTATAAGGCTGTTCATGCAAACGCTCTTACCGGAGCCTGTGGTACCTGCAATGAGCAGATGGGGCAGCTTGGCTATATTGCCGCAGATGCTTGCTCCGCCAATGTCCTCACCAATGGCAAAGGTGAGGCGGCTGGTGGCATCCCTGAAAGTAGTGGACTCAATAATGTTGCGGAGATAAACCGTGGAAACTATCTTGTTGGGTACTTCGATGCCCACGGTGGCGATCATATCGGGAATGGGTGCTATGCGAACACCGCTGACACCCAGTGCGAGGGCAAGGTCGCCGGCAAGATTGGTTATCTTGCTGAGCTTCACTCCGGCTTCCAGCTCTATGTCATAACGGGTAACGGTAGGCCCTCGTGTTATGTCAACTATAGATGCGTTTACGCCAAAGGAGTTGAGTGTGGCCTGAAGTCTCTCGCGGTTCAGGTTCATCTCCTCTCTGCCATCGGCCGCGGTGCCGCTGCGCCCCTTGAGAAGCTCAATGGGTGGATAACGGTATTCGCCCAGGTCTTCGGAGTTCTTCTCCTCCACAGCCCTGGCAACCTGTGCAGATTCCTGCTGTATCTCTGCCTCGGCTGCGGCACGTCTGCTTATTTTGGGACTTGGCGCAGGCTGAATAATCCTGACTCTCTCCCCCGCTGTCTCAGCGCTCTTTATCTCAACAGGGTCAACTCCTGCGATTTCGGCTGCCTCCTCGACGCTGAGGGGCTTCACATTTTCGGTAGGAGTCGGAGCAGGATAGCTTACAGCAGGCTCCCTGTAGATGGGAACTATCTCCTCAGCGCTCACGGCCTCTCCGAAAACCTGTCCGGGAGTTTTAACTCTGGGACTTGCATTGAAAAAGCCCTTCCGCTTTTCCTCACGGAAATCCTCTTCAAGCTCCTCATCATCCACAGGAATGTCTATGGCGCGGCGGCGCTCATCGGCACTCATGGCACTGACCGGCTGCTCAGCAGGTACGGCTGTGGGTGCCGCAGCGCTCTTTTGTTTTTTCTGGCGGCTTATCCTGTGGGCAGAATTATCCGGCTCAGCGAAGAGAGGAGGTTCCTCCTCGTCATCCTCATGGGCATACATGGCTTTGTCCTTTTTCCTGCCTCTGCCCAGAAGCATGGCGGGAGTGATGCGGAAGCCTATCATCACAAGCACAAGGCCCATGAAAAGCAGTACGGGAACAGCTCCCCAGATGCTGAAAAGCTTTTCAAGGCCTATTGCCAGGAATCCGGCTATAAGACCGCCGCCCCGCATGGCCTTACCCTCATCGTATATAGTCTGGAAGGCGACACCGAATTTGGCAAAATCCGGCTCATATTTTGCGAAGAACAGATGGAAGAGGGCGCCTATTACAACAGTGAAAAGCAGGAGCGAAATGGTTCTGGCCTTTACGGGCTTTCCCCTGTGTAAAAACAGAATGAAGGCACAGACAACAAGCACCGGTGGCACAAGCCAGTAGCCGTAGCCCACGAATCCCATCACAACAGCCTCACAGAAGAAGGTGATAAAGGCAGCATCCACATCGAAGAATCCTATAAAGGAGAATATCGCCACGAACAGACACACAAGTCCCCATATCTCACGCTTATAGCTGCGGGAAGGCTCGGCGTGCTTGGGGGAGTTTTTTGCGGAAGCGGCAGCTGACTTGGTCCCGGTCCGGGTCTTTGACTGGTTCTTTGACTGGGTTTTTGCCGTGCTTTTTGATGTAGTTTTTGCAGCGGAGGTTTTTCCTCCGGAGCTTGTCTTATTGGCCATCAGGATTCACCTCACAGAACGATGCTGAGTATGACGGTGGCAACACCAATGACCCAGCAGTAAAATGCAAAGCCGCCGAAACGGCCCTTGCGGGAGATATAGCGCAGAAGCATAAGGCAGAGGTAACCGGACACTGCCGCCACGAGCATACCTACAAGGTACATGGGCAGCATTCCCGGCTCTATGCCGGCCTCCGCAGCATCCGCGATAGAGAGTATATTTGCTCCGAGAATCGCGGGAATTGAAAGCAGAAAAGAGAACTTCACCGCGAACTGACGGTCAAGACCCGTGGCAATGCCCGCCGTGATGGTAGTTCCCGAACGGGAAATGCCCGGCACAGTGGCAACAGCCTGAAAAAGACCGATAATAAGGGCATCGCGTACAGTCATGGTTTTTTCGTTCTTACTCCTCCGGGGCAGGCGGTCCGACACGAAAAGCATGGTGCCGCATACAAGCAGAGCAAAACCTATGAACATGGTATTGTTGTAGAGGGATTCAACCTTGTCCTTAAAGGGCAGAATAAGGAAAAGTGGCAGGGTTCCGAAAAACATCATGAACAGAAGTCTCACGGCAGGATACTTTTTCTTCTCCCCGGGAACAGGATGCCCCACGCTTCTTATGTAGGTTATGCCCTGAGTGACTATATCAACAATGTCCTTGCGGTAGAAAATGCAGACAGCTATAAGGGTAGCCAGATGGAGCAGCAGGTCAAAAAACACATGACCGCCATCCTCCACAGTACTCAGTCCAAGAAAGTTCTGGAATATGGAAAGGTGTCCGGAGCTGGAAATGGGCAGAAACTCCGCCACACCCTGCACAAGGCCAAGAAAGGCCGCGGATAAATAAGACATGATAATTCCTCCGTATATAAAACTGGTGATTTCTATCTAACCAATATATATTACCATAGATTTCATCAAAGCACAAGTAATGGTGGAAATAAAGTTTACATAATTTTTCGATAATGATTTTGTTCCGGGGCGGATTCTCCCTGGTGCGGCAGGTGATTGCAGGGGTCTGCCGCCCGGACCGTCGGGGACGCCGGTCCCTACGATGGGTGCGGTGCGTGGAGAAGCTTTCCGACCATTTCGTAGGGGTCGATGCCCACATCCACACGAAATAAGGCTGTACCATGCGCTCTTACAGCAGCGAACCGCGCGGCACAGCTTCACCTTTTTCCTTTCAGCCTCCTATCTCCCCATGGAGGTAACGGAGCGCATCCGCCAGGGAACCTACAGCATCAATGAGTCCGCAGTCCACGGCCTCCCGACCTGTCAGCACAGTGCCCATGTCATTGGCAGTATTATCACGACCGTGCATCATTTCTCTCAGCTTTTCCCGGGAAATGTGTGAATGGCTGCTTACAAAACCAACTATTCTGTCTTCAATTTTGGAAAAATAGTTATAGGTCTGCTCCGTGCCTATTACCACGCCGGTGAGGCGGACAGGGTGTACGGTCATTGCCGCAGAGGGCACAATGAAGCTGCGCTTTGCAGCAACTGCCAGAGGCACACCTATGCTGTGGCCTCCCCCCAGCACAAGAGAAGCGGTGGGCTTTGTCATGCCCGCTATAAGCTCCGCAAGCCCCAGACCTGCATCCACATCTCCTCCCGCAGTATTTACGAGGAACAAAACCGCCTTTATATCCTCCGATTCCTCCATCGCTGCAAGCATGGGCATAAGATGCTCATACTTCGTTGTCTTGCTGTCCTCGGGCAGTATCTGGTGGCCTTCTATCTGGCCTATTATGGAGACGCAGTGAATGCCGCCTTTTTCTCCCGCGGTTCCCACATCCTGCAGAATATTCTGTTCGTTCTTATCCATGGACATAAAAAATCCCCCTGAGCGTTTTACATTCAGTATTTCCGCTCATGGGGATTTTTATCAATGAATTCAGTTGTCGTAAACAGCCTTTACACCCTTATAGGTCATATAGGTGTCGAACTTGGCAACAAGCTCGAAGGGAGCGTGCATGCTGAGAACGGGAACACCGGCGTCAATGGTAGCGATATTTCTGCGGCTCATGAAGAGAGCCACGGTACCGCCGCCGCCCTGATCCACCTTGCCAAGGGAGCCCATCTGCCACACAACATTGTGCTCGTCAAAAATCTTTCTAAGTCTGCCGACGGTCTCGGCATCGGCATCGTTGGTGCCGCCCTTGCCGGCTCT
>JAZNZM010000252.1:0-11265 GCA_045594965.1 Oscillospiraceae bacterium
TATCACCTCCATCTGTATTTTAGCATAAAGAAAAGGTAGACAACATGGTGGTTTTCCATGTGTCTACCTTTATCTTACAACTTCACACTGCCGGTGGTTTTCTGTATACAAGAAAAACCCGCTTGTCTTTTCAGACAAACGGGTTTTTTGGAGCGGCTGACGAGGCTCGAACTCGCTACCTCCACCTTGGCAAGGTGGCGCTCTACCGGATGAGCTACAGCCGCGCATCATTCAACGCCTGACTATTATAGCACATCCGCAAAATTTGTCAATATCTTTTTTTAATAATTTTCAGCTCACCGGTCTTTGAGCTTCAGGTACCTCCGGATCGGGACTTTGGCTGGGAGTGGGACTGAGGCTTGGCGCCGGGCTCCAGCTGACAGCAGGGCTCTCGCTGGGAACGGGGCTGAGGCTGGGAGCAGGACTCCAGCTGACAGCGGGACTCTCGCTGGGAACGGGGCTGAGGCTGGGAGCAGGACTCCAGCTGACAGCAGGGCTCTCGCTGGGAACAGGGCTTTCTGTGGGCTTGGGGCTTTCCGTGGGCTTCGGGCTCTCAGAAGGCTCGGGGCTTTCTGTGGGCTTGGGACTTTCGGAAGGCTTAGGGCTTTCTGTGGGCTTGGGACTTTCGGAAGGCTTAGGGCTCTCTGTGGGCTTGGGGCTTTCCGTGGGCTTCGGGCTTTCTGTGGGCTTAGGGCTTTCCGTGGGCTTCGGGCTGTTCTCCGGAACGGCAAAGATGACCTCCGGCCCTATCGGTCCGTCGCACTCAGGATAGTTCTCAAAATCCCAGTTATATTCATTTATCATGTCCCTGTCTGTGAGCAGTATGGAAGATGGGGCATCATAGTAGTAGCCGCTGATATCCATATGGTAGTATTCGCCATAGATATACACTATATTCCAGCCGTGTACGCTTCCGTCATCCCGTCTCTCTCCAACAACCACATGGCAGGGAATGTCAAGACAGTCGCAGAGGGCCTTGTAGCCCATGGCCATAGCCACAGAATCGCCGCTGCCGTCTACAAGGCAGCCATAGGCTGTGTTTGGCCAATCGCTGATTTTCGTGGACTTGTGGCACATCTCCGAAAGGGAGTCGGCGCAGCGCACCGCATAGCCCAGAGGGCTGTCCCTGCCCAGAGACAGTGCCATCTCAGAAGCTCTCGCCCTGAGGGTGGATTCCATCTCCTTGAGCTTTTCTTCCTCCTCGGAATAGTCAAGCTCCACCACATATATTCTGTCCTCACCGCTCTCCGGATAAGCATGCACGCTGAACTTGGGCATCTTTGCCATCAGAAAGGGGTCGGCATAGTAGCTGCTGTGTATGTAATCGCTGACCAGTTTCTCCGAGGCGTCGGGAGAATTGACTCTGAATTTCATCTCTGTGGAGTGGTCGTCCAGAGCGATGCGCACCCGCTCCTTCAGCTCCTCAACATCCCTGACGCTGACTATTTCATGCATTTCCTCACGGCTTACCTTGTATTCTATGCTGATTTCCGCCGTGTAATAGCTGACTATCCTGCTGGTATCATAGCCGATATTCTTCACAGCATAGGCTCCCATGGGTGTTGCTGTCTTTATCTCATGGCATACGGAGGCAAGGTCTTCAAGGAGGGAGCCGCTGTAGCTGCTGAAGCGGAAGCTTCCTCCGCTCTCTCCCTCCTGAACAAGCTCCATTATTGCGCTTTTCAGAGCCGTGTAGTTTTTAAGCTCCCTCTCGCCTCCGTGCTCTGTGCTCTGCTCCGCCTCATACATCTCCGTGAAATAGTATTCCCCGGAGAAGAGGTTTGCGCAGCCGGAACTAAGCAGCAGGGCGCAGCCAAGGGCTATAAGAATAAAAGTTTTCTTCATTTTCATATTCTTCAGTTCTCGTCGGAAATGTGTGTGAAGCCCTTTCCGAAAACCTCACGGGAATCGGACACTATCATAAAGGCCTTTTCATCTATCTCCCGCACAAGCTTTTTCAGCTCGACTATCTGGTTGCGCTTGATAACGCAGAGGATGATATTCTTCCGCTGACCTGACCATGCACCCTCACCGTGAATATAGGTGACGCCCCTGCGGAGCTTTGAGGTTATGGCTTCCTTTACCTCCGCGCTCATGTCAGTGATTACATAGCATACCTTACTGTTCACCGCGCCGTAGAGGATCAGATCAACCACCTGAGAGGTGATAAACATACATATTGCGGAATACATAGCGCTGTCCAGCTTGCCGAAAAGCAGGGCAAACAGCAGGAATATAGCCACATCCATTGCCAGAATAAAGGTGGAGAAGTTTATATGCTGATACTTCCTTCTGAGGAACTTGGCTATTATATCCGTGCCTCCGACAGTGGCGGTGGTGGAATAGATGAGACCCAGTCCCACACCCTTTATGGCGCCGCCGAAGGTGGCTGCCAGAAGGGGGTCTGTTGTGGCCACAAACTGAATATTCTCCATAAGGTCCATAAGAGTGGAGCTTATGAGCATGGCCACAAGGCTGGACACCATAAACTTCAGACCCAGATGCCGCCAGGAGAAGATAAAGAGCGGTATGTTGAAAACAATGGTCATAACGCCGACGGGAAGCTCCGTCAGATAGTTTATGATGGTGGCAAGACCCACAACGCCGCCCAGAACAACATCGTTGGGATAGATGAAGAAGCGGAAGCTGGCGGAGTAGATGATCGCGCCGATCACTATTTTCAGATAGATGATAACATATTTCCTAAGCCCTGTGCGTTCCATAAAACACCTCCGGGAAATCAGTAATGGATAGCTTGAATCTTATTCAGTCAGAAGAGAAAGCTGTTCTTCTCCTCTGTCCTCGTCCTTCAGCAGTGCTCCGAGTGCAGGTACACTGCGGACACGGTAACGGGATACATTTTTTATGGTGGTGTTTTCAAGCTTTGCCGCGTAGTCGAGGCTCCACTTGCTCTTGATATTCATTATGCCGACACCCTGAGTGGAGCGGCTGGTCTTGGGCTGGATAAGAGCCGTGTTGAACACAAGTGCCCTGCCCTCGGTGGTGAAGCAGGCCACCTGACACTCCTCCTGCAGGAGCATGACAGTGCGCAGGGGGCTCTTGTCCGAGTAAGCTCCGGTGAGACGCTTGCGGTTCGTCTTGGTTGCATAGCTCTCCAGAGTGACTCTGGCGCACTTGCCGTTTTCGAAAAACAGCAGCAGATTGCCCGAGTAGTCGCCGGGATCTATCATCTCAAGAACGTTCTCGCCCTCGTCCATACCCAGCTTAGTGGGCAGGTATACGCCCAGAACGCTGGCTTTTGTGTCCTCAAAGTCGCTCACGCGGCATTTATAAACCTGCTGTTTATCGGTGAAGACAAGCAGCTCGCCGCGGTTCGTGGCCTCGAAGGAGCTGCGCAGAGTGTCATTTTCCTTGTACTTCTGCTCGCTGCTCATACGCAGGGACTGGGGAGTTATCTTCTTGAAGTAGCCCTCACGGGAGAGGAAGAGGGTGCAGGGGTAATCCTCCACCTGCTCCTCAGCAGAGAATTCCTCCACCTCATCGGAGTAGACTATGCCGGTTTTTCTGGGCTGAGCATACTTCCTGGCAACGTTCTTCAGCTCGCTGACTATGATATTTCTTACTCTGCGGCGGCTTGCGAGAATATCCTCAAGCTCGGCAATCTGCTTTTCAAGCTCGCTGACCTCTTCCACACGCTTGAGTATATACTCGCGGTTTATGTTGCGGAGCTTTATTTCCGCCACATATTCCGCCTGCACCTCGTCAATACCGAAGCCTATCATCAGGTTGGGAACAACATCTGCCTCATGCTCGGTGCCCCGGATAATGGCGATGGCCTTGTCGATATCCAGCAGAATCTTTTCAAGACCCTTCAGCAGATGGAGCTTTTCACGCTTTTTCTGAAGCTCATGGTACACTCTGCGCTTTACGCAGTCGGTGCGCCATGCCACCCACTCCTCCAGTATCTCGCCGACGCCCATAACTCTGGGGTTGCCGCCGATGAGGATATTGAAGTTGCAGGAAAACTGATCCTGCAATGTGGTGAGCTTGAAAAGCTTCTGCATAAGCTTTTCGGGGTCTGTGCCCCGCTTGAGATCTATGGTCAGCTTCAGACCGCTCAGATCGGTCTCATCGCGCATGTCGCTTATTTCGCGGATCTTGCCCGCCTTGAGAAGCTCCGCTACCTTGTCCATTATCTGCTCGGCGGTGGTGGAATAGGGTATTTCATATACCTCTATCATGTTCTCCTTCGGAAGATAGCGCCAGCGGGAACGAACCTTGAAGCTGCCTCTGCCTGTGCGGTATATATTCTCCATCTCGGAGCGATTATATATTATCTCGCCGCCTGTTGGGAAATCGGGAGCGGGCATGGTACTGAGGAGATCGTGTCCCGGGTCGGCTATGAAAGCCGCCGCGGTCTCGCAGACCTCTCCCAGATTGAAGCCGCATATCTGGCTGGCCATGCCGACCGCTATGCCCATGTTGGAGGACACAAGAACATTGGGGAAAGAAGTGGGCAGCAGGGTTGGCTCCAGCATGGTGCCGTCGTAGTTGTCCACAAAGTCCACAGTGTCCTTGTCTATGTCCTTGAATATCTCGGAGCATATTGCTGAGAGCTTGGCCTCGGTGTATCGGGAGGCCGCATAGGCCATATCACGGGAGTATACCTTGCCGAAGTTGCCCTTGGAGTCCACGAAGGGGGCAAGCAGAGCCTCGTAGCCACGGCTGAGGCGCACCATGGTCTCATAGATGGCGGCATCGCCGTGGGGGTTCAGGCGCATGGTCTGGCCCACGATATTGGCGCTCTTGGTGCGCCCGCCCGTGAGAAGGCCCATCTTATACATGGTGTAAAGCAGCTTTCTGTGGCTGGGCTTGAAGCCGTCTATCTCCGGGATGGCACGGGAAATTATTACGCTCATGGCGTAAGGCATATAGTTGAGCTCCAGAGTCTGGGTTATGGGCTGCTCAAGGACCTCCGCCCTGAGGCCCATGACATCCGGATTCACGGGAGCTTTTTTTGCTGTTTCGGCTTTTTTCTTTGCCATAAATTGACCTCTTTGCTTTGTTTTTGTCCGATGCGGATTCGCCCGGGGATGGCTGCGATATCGCGAATGCCAGCCGCATGGCGCGCCGGGGTCGTCGCGCCCTACGGGGTATTTCGCTTATGCGGATTCGCCGGGGGGCACGTTTATTGCGGGCCGGCCAGTGTCCGGCCCCTACGGGGGGTGCTTCGATCACCTGCACCCGCAGGGAACGGTCTTGACCGTTCCGCATTTTATATCATCGCGAAGCGATACCTCACCTATTACCTATTCACTATTACTTATTACCTTTTTTCTTACCCTTGATGCCGGTACTCAGATTGCGCTTGCAGTGGGGGCATACAGTGACGGTGAGGCATTTGGAGATAATCTGTTTGCCGCAGTAGGGGCACTTGAGGCAGAGAGCCACCAGAGCCACACCGATGACGATAAGGGCAACGGCAGCCACAGTGCAGTAAACGGCAGGGGTGGGATAGGTCTCATTGATGAAAAGGGCAAGAACGCAGAGACCCATGGCTGAGAAAAGGCAGCCCTTTACGGTGTTTCTGGCGCGGTCAAAGTTTTTGGTAAAATTCATATTGCTGAGATTTTTCATGTTCATTCCTCCGGAACAGAAAATGTTTTTATGATATGTCCGCAAGATCCAGGAATCTGTAGCCGTTTTCGGCTATATGGTTCTTGCGTCCGGCAAGGTCATCCCCAAGAAGCAGGTCGAACATACGGCTTGTGGCCTCGGCCTCCTCGGGCATTACCTTTATAAGGCGTCTTGTCTCCGGGTTCATTGTAGTGAGCCACATCATGTCCGGGTCGTTTTCACCAAGACCCTTGCTGCGGCTGATGCTGCACTTGGCACCCTTGAGCTCCTCCAGTATGTTTGCTTTCTCCGTCTCGGAATAGGCAAACCATGTCTTGCCCTTTGCATTGATCTCGTAAAGGGGAGACTCGGCAATATACACATATCCCGCCTTTATAAGAGTGGGGGCAAGGCGGTAGATCATGGTGAGGATAAGAGTGCGTATCTGGTAGCCGTCCACATCCGCGTCGGTGCAGATGATAACCTTGTTCCAGCGGAGATTATCAAGGGAGAAGGAGCTGAGGTCCTTGCTCTTCTTGCTCTCCACCTCAACACCGCAGCCCAGCACCTTCAGAAGATCGGTGATAACCTCACTTTTGAATATGCGCACATAGTCAGCCTTCAGGCAGTTGAGTATCTTGCCTCGGACGGGCATGATACCCTGAAATTCAGCGTCGCGGCTGAGCTTACAGGCACCCAGTGCGGAGTCGCCCTCCACGATATATATCTCGCGCTTGTCCACATCCTTGCTTCGGCAGTCCACGAATTTCTGGACGCGGTTTGAGATATCCATGCTGCCTGTGAGCTTTTTCTTTATGTTCAGCCTTGCCTTCTCGGCAGTCTCGCGGCTGCGCTTGTTGATGAGCACCTGCTCGGCTATGCGGTCGGCCTCGGCCTTGTTCTCGATGAAGTATATCTCCAGCTTCTCCTTGAAGAAGTCGGTCATGGCCTCCTGAATGAACTTGTTGGTGATGCTCTTTTTGGTCTGGTTTTCGTAGCTTGTCTGGGTGGAGAAGCAATTGGTCACCAGCACGAGACAGTCGGCCACATCCTGAAAAGATATTTTGCTCTCATTTTTCTGATACTTGTTTATCTTCTTGAGGTAGGCGTCAATGGCGTACACAAAGGCGGTTTTCGCAGCCTTTTCCGGGGCGCCGCCGTGCTCCAGCCAGCTGGAGTTATGGTAATATTCTATGCGGTTGACGGTGTTGCTGAAGCAGAAGGAGGCAGAGAGCTTCACCTTGTATTCGGGCTTGTCCTCGCGGTCTCTGCCCCGGCGCTCTGTCTCGATAAAATAGGGCGCTGTAAGGCTGCCTTCACCGGCTATCTCGCCCACATAGTCGCTGATGCCGTTTTCATAGCAATAATCCGTGGTCTCAAATCTGCTGCCCCGCTGCAGACGCAGACGGAAAGTGACTCCGGCATTGACCACAGCCTGCCGCAGAAGAATGTCCTTAAAGTATTCTTCGGGGATATTAATATCCGTAAATACCTCTATGTCCGGCTTCCAACGGAAACGGGAGCCGGTCTTTTTCCGCTCCGAGGGCTCTTTGATAAGCTCTTTGCCCTTCTTGCCCACTACCTTGCCTTTTTTGAAGTGGAGCTCATATCGGAAGCCGTCACGGTGTATCTCTGCGTCAAAGTACTCGGAGGAATACTGAGTGGCGCAGGAGCCAAGACCGTTGAGACCAAGGGAATATTCATAGTTCTCGCCCTCGTTGTTGCGATACTTGCCGCCTGCGTAAAGCTCGCAGAAAACAAGCTCCCAGTTCCAGCGCTTCTCATTTTCATTCCAGTCCACAGGGCAGCCGCGTCCGAAGTCCTCCACCTCTATGCTGTTGTCTTCATACCGGGTGAGTGTGATGAGCTTTCCGTAGCCCTCTCTTGCCTCGTCTATGGCGTTTGATAATATTTCAAATACGGCATGCTGGCAGCCGTCAAGTCCGTCCGAACCGAATATAACTCCCGGGCGTTTCCTTACTCTGTCCGCGCCTTTGAGCTGGGATATGCTGTCGTTGCCGTAAGCTGCTGTCTGTTTTGCCATCAGGTTTAACTCCTATATCTGGTGTTATTTCGTACATACTAAACCAATTATATAGTATATAGCATTTTTTCAGAAAAATCAAGGAGTATAAGAATAAGGATATGTATCCCCCGGGGCGCGTCGACCCCGGCGCGCCACGCGGCAGGCACCCACGATCACGCACCGCACCCCGGCGAATACGCAAGCGTTGGTGCGCGGGCGGACACGGCGGTCCGCCCCTACGGTAAAAATTTGGCATTATAAAAAATCCGCCCACCCGTAGTGCGAAGATTCCATCTCACCTCAAAATACCAAACGGGGGCTGTCCCAAAGGACAGCCCCCGCGCGCCGTCGGTGCGTTAAGAAAAAGCGCCGGTGGCACATTTTTTGCATCCGACCGCAGGAGCTATGCGACCAGGAGGGAACCAAAGGAGAGCGCCGCAGCAGGCGCGCAATGTCCTCTGCGCAGCTGAATATGCCAAACGGGAGCTGTCCCAAAGGACAGCCCCCGCGCGCCGGAAACCTCAGTATATTCTTTTCCACACATCTTCCGTCCAACCGCCGGCGCTTGACTCAAGGTCCCGAATACGGAATGTATCGTCACAATAGTTCCGCTATTCCGAACGTCTCAGGCGTCTTTCAAAAACAAACTTGGCATAGCTGATGCGTCTTCCATTTCCGCGGCGCCTTCATCGCCCGCCTTTTGTGAGTCCACTGCTATTATGGCCCCTGCAGCCCGGATTATTTAAGGAAAAAGCTGCGGTCTATGGATTAAACCTGTCATTTTGGGTGAAAATTCCTTTACACACTTGACTGCGGAGGTATAATGTATATGTCCAGATTAAAGGAAAAGCGTATGCTCATGGAAAAGCTGGCATCGGAGAGGCTGGAGCTGAGGGCTCTGGAAGAGAGTCTGCACCATGCCTATGCCTGCTTTGACCAAAGCTCCGACCCTGATATACTGGAAGCCTGTATCCACGAAATAAGTGCCCTCAGTGCCCGACGCAGCGCTGCGTGGCGAAATATAAGATCTATGGACGGTGATATAATCAAATGGCAATCGCGATAGTTGTTTTTGCGCTGGCAGTTGGTTTTTCCCTTCTGGGACTGCTGCTTAAAATTCTCAAGGGCCCTATGAAGCTGGCCTTCAAGCTGCTCATTCACGCTGTATTCGGCTTTGTGTTCCTGTTTATCTTCAATTTCTTCGGTGCGTGGGTGGATCTGAGCATACCCGTCACATGGCTGAACGCCATTGTAACCGGTGTGTTTGGAATCCCCGGAGTTGTGGTGCTGCTTATATTGCAGATAATCTGAGTACATAAGCCGTACGGGTTGCCTCCCCTACTCCGAGGCCGGAATTTGGGAGATGCACCCGTAGGGGCGATTCACGAATCGCCCGCCCTGTATCGGCCTCGCTTTTTTCGGAACGGTCAAGACCGTTCCCTACAGATACACATAATCCACAGGGTAGGAGGATGCTCCCACCCTGTGGATTATTTTGTCAATCATTATTTATCATTTACCTCTGCGCAGTATTATGCTTCCCAAGGCATACAGACCCCAGCCTATTGCCGCGCCCAGCATATTCAATATTAAATCGTCTATGTCAGCGCTGCCCAGTCCCGTTGCATACTGGGCAAGCTCCACGGCTATAACAGCCCCGAGGCAGCAAGTGGGAACGCGCCATACAGAGGTGGATTTTTTCCTCAGCAGCAGGGGAAAAAGACCCAGAGGAATAAAAAGCACTACATTTCCCAGAAGGTTTGCTATGGCAAATATGACGAGAGCTTCGGCATGCTCCACTCCCACTGACTCCCGTAAAATCCTCCAAAATTCTCCTATGGTTTTGAATGGCACAAGATTATAGCTTCTCGCGGCGGACACCGGCCGCGAAAAAAGCATATACAGCATTACCGCGCAATAAGCGATAAAGATAATCCACAGAGCGGCTTTTGTACTTTTTTTCAACTTCATCTCCTCCGTTTATTATTTTAAGGAGCACTTGCATCATTTCTGTGTCGGTGCTAAACTGTGATGTTGAAAGAAAAGCAAAGAAAGGAGATGACCCCTGCCGTGATGTTTTCAAACAGAGACCTCCGCAAGCTGCTTATTCCCCTTATTATTGAGCAGATGCTCACCTCTCTCATAGGCACCGTGGACACCATGATGGTATCCAACTTAGGCTCAGCCCCTGTAAGCGGTGTGGCTCTGGTGGACTCCATCAACAAGCTTGTCATCTTCCTTTTCACCGCCCTTGCCACAGGCGGAACCATTGTCTGTTCCCAGTATATAGGCCGTAGGGACAGCAAAAACGCCAACTGTGCCGGAAGGCAGGTACTGCTCAGCGCCTTTACCCTCTCCCTGCTTATCGCCGTAACAGTCTCTCTTTTCAGAGACGGTCTTTTACGCCTCATCTTCGGCAGCGTGGAGCCTGCAGTTATGGATGCGGCCTCCGCCTATTTCCGGGTGACCATATTCTCCTATCCTTTCATAGCCCTTTTCAGTGCGGTCTCTGCCCTCTACAGGGCAAGCGGCAACGCCCGTCTGCCCATGAAGGTGAGCCTTATAGCGAACCTCATCAACATAGTGGGCAACGCCACCCTTATGTTTGTCTTTGATATGGGCGTAGTGGGCGCCGCTCTCGCCACCCTGCTTTCCAATGCCTTTGCCGCCATTACCATGCTCATATTCCTGCGCCGCCCCGGTCAGACCATAGAGATAGGCCGATACAGCGCTATCCGTCCCGATCTCCACATGATATGGCTTGTGCTGTGCATAGGCATACCCTCCGGCATTGAAAACGCCATGTTCCAGTTCGGCAAGCTGGCTGTGCAGTCCACAGTTTCCACCCTTGGAACCACAGCTATGGCAGCCAATGCGGTGGTGGCGGCCATAGAGCTTATGACCAGTATGCCCTCCCAGGCAGTAGCCACAGGTCTCATGACCGTTGTAGGACAGTGCATGGGTGCAGGAAAGCCCCACGAAGCCAAATACTACATAAAAAAGCTGACCGTCTGGTCCTTCTGCATACTTTTCGTCCTCAACTGGCTGGCAATGGCCCTTACTCCCCTTGCCACCCGTCTTGCTGGCATGGATGCAGAGACCGCAAAGATGACGGTTGACACCATGCTCTTTATCAGCATACTCAAGCCCGTATTCTGGATGTGCGCCTTTGTACCTGCCAGCGGCATGAGAGCTGCGGGAGATGTGAAGTTCGGCATGATAGTTTCCACCTGCACCATGTGGGTGCTCCGCGTAGGATTGAGCACCCTGCTCTGCCGCCACTTCGGTGTGGGTCTTGTTGGAATATGGTGGGGCTTTTTCGCCGACTGGACAGGCCGAAGCATAATATTCCTTCTCCGCTACCGCAGCGGAAAATGGGCAAAGCAAAAAGTTATAGACAAATAATAAGTAATAAGCGCGGTATCGGCGGAGCCGATACCGCGCTTCAGCCTGTAGACAAAGTACCCATAGGAAGTGAAAACGCTTCCTATGGGTACATTATTATGTTAGAATAAGGGTATAGGGGGCGAGGCAAATGATGACACGAGGGAGCGGACAAAACCGGGAACAAATAGAGATAATAAGTCTGGATGAATTGGTGCCGGAAGATCACCTTGTACGTAAGCTGGAGAACGCCATCGACTGGAGCTTCATCTATGAGC
>JAZNZM010000253.1:0-11142 GCA_045594965.1 Oscillospiraceae bacterium
AAGCTGAAACCAGTTTTTTGAACTTCAAAAAGTTCAAAAAACTTATGATTTAATCATTAAGAGGGGCCTTTGCCCCCTTAATAATCCCCCGCTGCTCTATTTCTTTTCTGCGCAGCATAGGTTTTTCGACAGTCTCAAAAACTGCTTTGGAAAAATCCAAAGCAGTTTTTTATTAATCGGCTTTATCGGCAGGCGGTATGGCTTGCAGAATCCCGCTTTCCGTCCAGTTCAATATTCCGTAGCCAATTATGTATTCGGTATCTCCCTCTGTCTTATCCATGGGATAACCGAATATGCCAACACGGTTATTGTGGTTGCCCTCAATGGTAAATACGGTATTCCCTTCCACATACAGCACTACACCAACATGGTCGGCTCTGTCGTTGCTGTCATCGTTTTCGAAGAACACAAGATCACCGGGATTGGGAATAAATTTCTGTCCGTTTTTCGTGGGATACTCCCATCTGCCTATCACCGCGTTCTCATAGGCTTTCCACAGTTCCAGATACTCCTCTGTGTACTTTACCTCTGAGCCAATAGAAACAAAATGCTTGAGGTTATTGTCGTAATCCACAGCATCAGGGCTTCCCGGTGCTCTTCTCAGCTGATACCACATAACAGTATCCACCAGAGCGCCCATCCAGGGGAAGTTCTTGTTTCCGTCCTCTGCTTTTTCCAGCAGAGTCTCAATGCACCATGACACAAAAATAGCACACCAGGGTGTATCTCTTCCCCACTCCAGCTTGTACCACTGGGAGTAATAGAGATCGTGATATATGGAGGTCGGATCATCTATCTTGCCGGTGCTTCCGTACTGGGAAAGCATTGTGGCAAGAAGCGCCTTGCGTGCGGCGGCTTCATTTTCGGTCATTCCGGCCGCCACGCTTTCGATGAGATCCTCTTCCATCTTTGTCTCTTCGGCAGAGGTTTTTATCTCCGCAAGCCTGATGCTTTCCACACCAACACGGACATATACGGAGGATTCATATTTTTCGCCTTTCGCGGTTTCAATGGAGCAGCTCAGAACATTATTCTCAAAGCTGATATCCGCGGATTTAAGGTTTTCCAGCAGAGTCATTCCACCCTTGCCGAATATGATGCCCATATCCTCATTGTAGCCAAGGATCACAGGGGGATACCCGTTTTCCTCCGGCTCACCGTATTCGCACAGGAACCACCGGATTTCATCCGTGTCATTATACGTGGGATTATACACCACGTCCCCGATCCTGCCTTCCGCAGCAACAGATTCAAGGACGCGGAGCAGGATATTGGATTCGTTCTGGGCAGCTGCGTTCTCCGAGGCAGTCTTTTCCATTCTCATACCAAAGAGCATGAATGAAGAGGCGGCAGCAAAAACTATGGCCGCGATCGCAATGGATACCATCAGTTCAACAAGGGTAAAACCTGAATTATTCTTTCTCATTGGCCTTACCTCCCTGTCGTGGGTGTCACTTCGTGGGAAGTGTAGCGGAAAAACACATCGGACAATTCATAATACTTGTTGGCATTGTCTGTCTCGACCGAAGCCTCAAATCCGAAGGTTATCTCCGTATCAATCCTTGCCTGTCCATAGTGAGCGGAAACGCTCACTATCATCTCAAAATAACCCTTATCTTCGTCTTCAAATGTTTCATACAGGCCGCTGATTTCGTTTTTCCTCTGGTAAGTATAATTCCTGAATGTTATCGGAGTACCGTCAACATCCATATCCAACCCGGCGCTCAGTATATTGTTTACGGCATCATCTATGCCGTCCTGAATGCTCAGTTTTATGTAGTCCTCAGAACCAACAAAGGTAGTCAGCTCCATTGGATTGCCATAGGTGGTTTCGGATTTGATTTCCTCTTTGTTTTCCTTTACATCATCTGCCACTTCCTGTGCAACTTCCACAGCAGCGTCCTTAAGCCCTGCCATAAAGAGCTCCACCACTCCTTGAGCCACATATTTGTCCTGAGAATAGCTCACGGCGGCGCTCTGGGCCTTGAAGTTGCGGATAGCGGCGGTGCATGCGGCAACGGCCACCATGCTCACAACGAGGACCACCACCAGCACATAAACCATGATGTAGCCGTCGTTTTTCTTCATGTTTTTCATGAGGCGTCACCGCCTTCCCCGTCTTCTTCCACATATTCAGGTGCGGCTTTGACTATAGTTTTGATTTCGATGTCCTCAAAGCTTATCGTGACATCATACCAAAGCTCAACATTGCGGGTTTCAGTGAGATAATTTCCATTATCATCCTTAACCGGATTTCCTTCATCATCCAATACCGGCTCGGTAATCTGCTTCTCCCAGGAGGAATCCGGAGAATAGTCGGTAAGGATTCTTACCCCTGTCTCCTCGGCATAGTCAACAATATAGTATTGCTGGGCATTGATCTTGGCCTTGTCAATTCCCTCGCCCATCAGCCGTTCAGCAGTGGATTCAAGCAGCAGTCTGGTCTGAAGAAGTCGCTCGCTTTCTGCGTTTAAACGGTGAGAAAGGACCAGACTGGAGCAAACGGGCGCGACCATAAGCCCCAGCACAGCGATAGCAACTACTATTTCCAGCAGGGTTGAGCCTTGTTTGTTCCTGAATGATCCTTTCATAGTTTTTCTCCCACAGAATACTCTGTTATGTATCAATCGAAAATGCTGTCCTTACCTGTCTCGGGTTCGTCTACATCGGGCTTCTCGTAAACCTTGTTCTCGGAATCGAGAATGTAGCAAATCAGGGTAAGATCACCCACGGCAAGGTCAAGGTCGGGGTTATACTGGATACGGGCGTCCTTGATAGAGGTTATTCGGGAGTCCGTTGCCAGATAATCAATCATATCCTTGAAGCCCTCATAGGTGGTCTCATAGTTTACGGTGAGCTCCAGACCCTGCAAAGTGGCTCCATCGGAGAAGGCATTGATTATGTATGGATTGGAAAGGGTGAAGCTTATTTCAGTGCCAAATATCTCTTCCAGATAGATGACATACATGATCTGGTCTTCTTCACGCATCATAACAGGAAAACGCTCATAGAGTTCCTGCCGGCTTTCCTCAATTTCTGCCATAGCGCCGGGAATATATTCCTGATACTTTTCGTATTTCGCGTTATTGGCTATCTGCATCTGCAGAGAAGTGATGTTGGACTCAATCGACTTCTTCTGACTCTCGTAGCTTTCCTTTTCGGGGACATACTTGAGGAATATTACTCCAACCGCCATAAGGAAAAGCAGTATGGCGAGAATCACTTTCCAAGCTTTAGAGATGAAGTTCACTGTCCCACCTCCATTTCCGCAGGGGGTACAACCTTGTCGCCGTAAGCCAGACCCTCACGCTCCATTTCAGCAGTGATCAGAGCCTGATCATAACCCAGAATTACATCGAAATAGATGTTTCTGTCCACTGTAGGATAAGTACCGATAACCGTTCCGCTGGGCTTCTTATTGCCATTGAGCAGCTGCTCCAGCAGATCTGCCAGATCATCCTTGCCCGGAGTGGGTGTGGGTGTCGGCGTGGGCGTTGGAGTGGGTGTAGGCTTGGGATCTGTGATAGTGGGCTTAAGATATCTGAGAAGGTCGGTGAGATTGCTGGTGTCGAACTTCTCGGAAGCAAATATCTTCAGTATCATTGCATCACGGATATTGCCGGTGACCTTTCTGGCCTGAGAGCTGAGGGCGGAGGATACGGTATTGTTCACTATATCCGTGGCAAGACGGGACACGTCAAGGTCATCACGGGGAGTGGTCTCAACAGCCTCGTTCTCATTTTCCTCAGGATCTGAATAATAAACAGCCTGCTCAAGATACCATGCGTATCTCTCAGCGAGAGCCTCATGAGTGCAGATAAGCTTTTCAGTGGCAGCGGTCACATCGTTGTTTTTCAGAACAACGCTGATAATTTCACCGGCATATCTCTCAAGAGCAGTCTCGCCGCCGGAAAGAAGGGCGGAATATGCCTTGGGCTTGGCCGAAAGATCGCTTCTGATCTTCTTATACAGGATCTCCTTGCCGCTTTCGCGTTTCAGATCGTCATTAAAGGCCTCGGAGAAATATCTGCGGGCTATGCGGTCCGTGCTCAGCATTTCCTCTATTGCAGCCTTCTTCTGGGCGACAGTAGACTCGCTCTGCAGGAAACTCAGGCTCATTTCTGCCTTGGGCATGTTTCCGTAAACTTCCTCCAGAAGCAAAACATCCTCAATGTCAAGGTTTCTGATCTCGGCCTCAACATCTGCCTTGGTAATATAGCCCTTGTCTATGCCGAAGCGCAGGAGCGCGGCGCGGTCACTCTCGCTGAACTTGCTGAGATCAACGCTGCCTTCAAGAAGCTGGGTAAGCGCCTCAATGGTATCGGCGCTGATGCCCTCAAATTCCACACCGGCATTACCGAGATTGCCAAGTATGGATTCAAGATCCCCAAGATTTCCAAGGTCACCCAGATCGCCAAAATTGCCATTCTGGATCTTGTCTAAGAGATCCTTGAGGGTGTCAAGGCTGATGCCGCCCTCAGCGGAGCCCTCGGTGGGCTTTTCCTCATCCGGGTCCGGCTTGGCAGCCTGTCCGGTAGTACCGGTAAGGCTGGAAATTGCAAGAAGGTCAGCATATTTAAGCTCACGCAAGGCCATTATAACGAAGGCTGCCTCCTCCTTGCTGGGGCAGGCTATACGCAGCTGCAGACCTGTGGGCTGAATTCCTATGGTGGTAACGCTTGTGGTTTCGGGCAGTATGCTCTCAAGCTCGTCAAGCATACTTACGAGGTTATCGTTATAGGTCTTGAGACAGGCAAAAAGCATATCCCAGTCGCTGCTGTAAGCATTATAGGCGCTTATGTAGCCGTTATAATTATTTGCATAGTCCTTGGTCTCGGAATACTTTATTCTGAGCAGGAGCTGGGTTTCTTCAAGAGCCTTGATCTCTCTTTTCCAAATCTCGGTGGAGCCAAGGGTATAGATAGCGGTGAGAACAAGTACGCCGCCGCATACAAGGATAAGCACATACTGCCAGAGTCCGCCAACGCTTCTCTTGATGGCGCCCTTCTTGTTCATGTTGGGATCGCCGAAGTCCATGTCCGTGACGGAGGCGCCAAGGCAGAGAATCCATGCACCGTCGCCGACAACGCTCACAGGCACGCCAAGCTCAATCTGCGCAGCGTTGATGAACTCGGGGTCCTCAGCCAGCTTGCCGCCCACAATGCATCTGACACCGCTGTAGTTGCCCACGCGTGTATTATAATAGTCAAGGAGCATGGAGACTTCACGGAGGCTCATTTCTGGGTCAAGGCCGCACTGGAACATGCGCTGAGAACGCACTCTGCCGCCCTGCATGATGGTCATTATCATATGCTCATGCTCAGCGACAACATAGAGGATGCTCTCATCCTCTCCGCCGTCTTCGGCTGCTTTTTTCTTTTTGGGCTTGCGGCTCTCTCCAATGCCGGCGAAGCTTACAACGCTGCTGCCGCACCACTGAACTGCCGCGACCTTCAGCCCGCATTCATTGGCAATGGTATAATAACCCTCCAGAATGTTGTTTGCCACGGCCCAAAGCTGAATATTCAGCTCGTTTACGCCGTCTTCATTCTTGGAGCTGCCGTTTATCTTCCAAACCAGATTATAATCGCGGGTATCCACCGGGAAGTACATGTCCATATTGGCACGAAGCATCTTGTCCAGCTTCTTCTCGCTCATAACAGGAGAGGTGGTAAGCTCAGTAATTATCTGTGTGGTGCAGAGAGAGAAAACCGCCTGCTTGCAGCGCTTGAACTGAGGCTCCATCAGGGCCTCGCCGAGCAGTGCCTTAACCACATCGGGCTGGGCTATAAATCCGTCTTCAACTGCGCCCTCAGGCACAGGAAGAACTACGCTGTGAATAATACCGGGGTGCGCTGACCCCAGAACCATAAGCGCGACACGAAGCTCATCTCTGTCAATGCGGATGACGAGAGAGCGTCCGCTAAGCTTTGTCTTGCTCATACTTTTCTCCTTTTTAGACTGAACAACGAAATCCAAAGCCTTTTTTCATATCGCAATGACTTCCGATTTGTTGTATCAGGCAAAATTGAATGGTGCTTATGGGCCTTCAGCCCATCAAATACTGTGGAAAGGGCACAGGCCTCTCCAAAGGAAAAGCCTCTGCTCCACCCACAGTCGCGTGGGTGGTTTATGTCACAGGCCAAAAAGGCCAAGATAAGCGCTTATAAGAGCCTCTCCGAACAAGGCGGAGAAGATGATTCCCGCTGAGAGATAGGGGCCAAAGGCCAGCTTTTTCCCCTCTCCCGAGCGGCGCATACGGATCATGTGGATTATGCTTCCTGCCACGGAGCCTACAATAAGGGCCAGAAGTATCCTCTGCCAGCCCAGAAGCAGTCCCGCAGCTCCCATGAGCTTCACATCGCCCATGCCTATACCGTTTCCTCTTGTTGCAAACCAGAGAAGTAGGAAAAAGGCGCTTACACATACGAGACCTATCACATAGCTCTTCCAGTTTTCTATATCAGTCACAAGGCGCACAAGGCCAAGAATCAATATGGCCAGATTCAGGCCGTTTGGGATCTCAAAAGTGCGCCAGTCTATGAGTGTAATAACAATGCACAGGCTGATAAGGAAGCAGTAAAGAGCCGTGCTGAGCCAGTCCCCGCGGAAGCAAAGTCCGCATATAAGCCACAGAACGCAGTTAATGGCTTCCACTGCCGGATACTGGCAGGAGAGCTTCACGCCGCAGGAGCGGCATTTGCCCTTTTGCATAATATAGCTGAGCAGCGGAATATTTTCATACCATTTAAGCCTGTGACCGCAGCTCATGCAATGGGAGGAGGTCTTTACAAATTCTTCGCCTCTGGGGATGCGAAAGACAAGCACGTTGCAGAAGCTGCCCACGCACAGTCCCAGCACTGCTATTATGATAAGGACAAGAACATCCATGACTTCCTCCCGGTTGTTGGTTTGGTCAGCCCCACTGGATTCAGGCTGCCGCTTTCAGTAGTTGACCCTTGTTTGCGCCTCAGTTCAGATACTGGTCATAGGCAGAAGTCATCTTCAGCATGGGCATGTAGATAGCCAGAACGATAACAACGACCATACCTGCCATGAACAGGATGATAATGGGCTCCATAAGAGCCAGCAGACGCTGAACGGCACCTTCAACCTCATCATCGTAATAGTCGGCCGTCTTTTCAAGCATACCCTGAAGGTCGCCGGTTTCCTCGCCTATACCGGTGAGGTTATATACCATCGGTGGGAAAAGGCGGGTTTCGCGTATCGCGGTGGCCAGAGACCAGCCTTCGGATACCTGGGCACGAACGCGGAGCACAGCCTCCTTATACCAGATGTTTTTCATGTTGTTGGCAGTAAGCTCAAGGCTGTCCGTAAGGGTAAGACCGGAGCCCAGAAGCAGCGCCAGTGTACGTGAAAACATCGCAGAGGCACTCTTCATGGTGAAATCCTTCACCACGGGCACCTTTCTTGTTACCCAGCCGTAAAAATGCTTGCCGGTATTGGTTTTCCCGAAGAGCATTGCCAAAACCACAAGGGCAATAACCACGATAGCAATGAGCCACAGCCACTTACCCATAAAGCTGCTGACACCTGCCACGAAGCGTGTGATGGCCGGCAGCTCAGCTCCCATATCATCAAAGGTGACAAGGAACTTCGGAATAATGACTGTCATCATGACTATGAGCACGATTATCATGACAACGATCAGAACGCAGGGGTAAATCATGGCCTTGGTTACGGCAGCAGTGGTCTTCTTCATCTTGTCGAAGTAGACCTCCATCTGGGTGAAGGAGTCCTCAAGGTTACCGGACTCCTCGCCGGATGCGATCATATTCACCAGCATGGGTGAGAATATCTTGGGATGGCGGCGCATGGCATTTGCCAGCGTGTCGCCCTTTTCTATATCTGCCTGCATAGTTCGCACAGCAGTAGCAAGCTGCTTATTCTCCGTCTGCTGCCCCAGCATGCTGAGAACGCCGGAGATGGGCACGCCGGCACGGAGAATACTCACAAACTGACGGCAGAATATGGCCATATCCTTGGCCTTTGGACGGCTGAGAAAGCCAATTTCGATATCCTTGTTCAGCAGACTCTGCTCGGCTATCTCAACTATGGTGTAGCCCGTGCTTCGCAGGGAGTTTTTTGCCTGCTCAAGAGACGGCGATTCAAGGGAATCCTTAATTCTCTTTCCGGCTCGGTTTATAACTACATAATTAAATACGGGCATATTCTCCCTCCTTCCGGGATGCTATCAATACTTGGTTATGGGTGCGGCGCCGGCTCTGGCATTGCGTACGGTGTTAGGCTCGTTGGCAACTGTAACTGCGTCATCCACGCTGACAGTGCCGCTGCGGACAAGATCAATGAGAGCATCATCCAGAAGCTGCATACCGATTTTCTTATGAGTCTGCATTGTACTGGTGAGCTGGAAAGTCTTGCCCTGACGGATAAGACTTCTTATTGCGGGGTTGGCGACCATTATCTCGAAAACTGCGCATCGGCCGCCGCCTATCTTGGGCAGAAGAGTCTGGCCTATGGCGCACTCGATAACATCCGCAAGCTGGATGCGGACCTGTTCCTGCTGCTCAGCAGGGAAAACGTCAACAATACGGTCTATTGTGTTTGCAGCGCCCTTTGTATGCAGTGTTCCGAAAACAAGGTGGCCGGTTTCCGCTGCGGTGATGGCAGTGGAAATGGTCTCAAGGTCACGCATCTCACCCACGAGGATAACATCGGGGTCCTGTCGCAGAGCGGCACGAAGGCCCGAGGCGAAGGAGCCGGTGTCGTTTCCGACCTCACGCTGGTTCACAATGCATTGATCGGGAGTATGCACATACTCTATAGGAGCCTCAAGAGTGATTATATGGCGTCTCTTGTTTCTGTTTATATGGTTCAGAAGGGCCGCAAGGGTTGTGGACTTACCGGAGCCGGTGGGACCGGTGACCAGAATAAGGCCTCTGGGCTTTTCCGCCTGGTCAATAATGACCTGAGGAAGCTTCAGTTCCTCGCAGCTTGGAATACGCAGGGGCAGAAGACGCAGGGCCATAGCGGTGTGGGTCTGCTGATAAAAGATGTTGCAGCGCATTCGTATGCCGCAATATGTGACCGCAAAGTCAACCTCGCCAAGACTGTCCAGTTCCTTTATCTGATCCTCAGTGGCCAGCTGAACCGCCATTGCGCGGACATCGTCCTCAGTAAGCTTCACCTTGCCGTCATCACGGAGTCCGCCGTCCACGCGGAAAATGGGAGGCAGCCCCACGGTAAGATGTATATCGGATGTATTGAGCTCACGGGCTCTTTCTATCAATGCTTTAAGTTCCATTGTTCTCCTCCGCAGCCGATTTCATTTCCAGCTGCCAGTTTGCGTCCTCGACGCTTATTCTCTGCATTTCAGAGATAGAGGTAGTGCCGCTGAGAACCAGTCGGCGTGCCGCACCGCTAAGGGGCTGCATACCCTCCTCAAGGGCTGCATCACGAAGCTCCGCTGTAGAGCTTCGGCGGCTGATCATAGAACGGAGATTCGGAGTGATCTCCATAATCTCAAAAATACCGATTCGGTCGTAATATCCGGTGCCGTTGCAGCGCTGGCAGCCGACACTCTCGCAGATATTGGCCTCGGCAAACTCCTCATCGGTGAGCTTGAGATATTCACGCTCATAGTCCATGAGCTTATGAGGGCGCTTGCAGGCGGGGCAAAGACGGCGCACAAGGCGCTGTGCAATTATACCGACAGTGGAGTCGGCTATCAGATAGCTCTCAACACCCATGTCCAGCAGACGGGTAATACTGCTTGCTGTGTCGTTTGTATGCAGGGTACTTACAACAAGGTGGCCGGTAATGGAGGCCTGAACCGCGATGGACGCAGTCTCACTGTCACGGATCTCACCTATCATGATGATATCGGGGTCCTGACGGAGAATACTTCTCAGGGCGCTTGCGAAAGTAAGGTTAGCCTTGGGGTTGACATGAACCTGATTTACACCCTCAACATTGGCTTCAACAGGGTCCTCAACCGTAACTATATTAACGGCATCGCTGCTCAGCTCGCTGAGAGCGGTGTAGAGGGTGGTGGACTTACCGGAACCGGTGGGGCCGGTGACAAGGACTATGCCGTTGGGGTTGCGGAGAATCCTGTCAAACTTGGCCATTTCCTCCTGGGTGAAGCCGAGGGCAAGCTTGCTGCGGCGAAGAGCCTTTTTCTGGGCAAGTCGCATAACGCATTTCTCACCGTAAACAGTAGGCAGCACGCTGACACGGACATCATACTCCAGGTGGTCAACAACTGTGGAAAAGCGTCCGTCCTGAGGCTTGCGCTTTTCGGAAATATCAAGTCCGCTCATAATCTTCACACGGGCAACAATGGCGCTGAGAAGACGGATATCATAGGTATTGGTGGTGTAGAGCACACCGTCAACACGGCAGCGAACACGAACGCGGTCCGGTCCTGCCTCTATATGAATATCGGATGCACGCTGGCGGACAGCCTGCTCCACAAGGGAGTTGACCATTATAACAACAGGAGAGTTATTGATATCCTCCTGCATCAGCTGCTCTTCAACGCTCATCTCCTCCTGAGTGGCCTGAGTGAACATCTCCGCAGCCTCGCGCATCTCATCGCTGCCGAAGCAGCGGTCAACGGCCACCAGAATATCGTTGGTAGTTGCAAGGAAGGGCTTTATGCGGCATTTGCTGCTGAGAGCGGCAACATCCCTGCCCTTCATGTTCATGGGGTCGTTTATGGCAAGATAAAGAGTGCCCTTGTCGTCGGGATCGAAATCAAAGGGCATCATAACATAGTTTCTCAGATGCTCACCCTTGATAAGTCCCCTGACCTCGAAGGGTATATCCCTTTCAAAAAGATGAACCACAGGAAGCCGGGACACAATGGAAAGAGCCTCTATCAAAGTCTCCTCAGGCACAAGTGCCTTTGTAAGTATAAGCTCTCTGACGCTTTTGCGAGTCTCCCTGTATTCCTTGCGCAGAGCCTCAG
Source organism: Oscillospiraceae bacterium (assembly GCA_045594965.1). Taxonomy (GTDB): domain Bacteria; phylum Bacillota; class Clostridia; order Oscillospirales; family Oscillospiraceae; genus SIG459. Next base: position 10,955 of record JAZNZM010000253.1, read on the forward strand.
CCTGTTCGGCCTTGAGTGCGCCAATTTCAACTAAAGTATTAAGCAGTTTTTCGTTCATTTTCTATCTCCTGCAAAAGGGGCCTCCGCCCAACGCAACCGGTTTATGCTTTTCCATTAACTTGCTTCCGGATGCCCGGATAAGAGCAAAAAAACATCTTTTAGCCCTTATCCCGATACCCGTAAATTGT
>JAZNZM010000254.1:0-2846 GCA_045594965.1 Oscillospiraceae bacterium
CTTCCATAGCCGGGTAAAGAATTTCTTCCACCACCCGATTCAGCCGGTGGATCTCGTCGATGAAAAGAATATCACCGGGGTTCAGATTGGTTAGCAACGCGGCAAGGTCGCCGGGCTTTTCAATAGCAGGACCGGAGGTGACCCGGATGTTCACGCCCATTTCATTGGCAATGACACCGGCGAGGGTAGTCTTACCCAGACCGGGAGGGCCATACAAGAGGGTGTGATCCAGCGGCTCGTTACGGCGACGGGCAGCCTCGATGTACACAGACAGGTTACTCTTTGCCTTCTCCTGACCGGTGTAGTCGGAAAGCAGCTTGGGGCGCAGACCGATCTCTCCGGCATCCATAGGCGCATAAGTAGGGGATATGATCGGGGCAGCAATATCTTCGTTAAATTCTAAACTCATAAGGCTTATCCTTTCATAACCATCGCTCTAAGGGCAAAGCGTACCATTTCCTCAGTGGAGGCGTTGGGGTCAACGCCCTTCAATGCGGCGTTGGTCTCAGCAGGGGAGTAGCCCAGCTCCTGCAGGGCGGCAGTTGCCATGGCGGCGGCATTGCTTTGGGTCGGTACGGCAGCAGTCACACCGCCGGAGAAATCCAGCTCCGCAGTGCTGCCCATCTTGTCCTTCAGCTCCAGGATGATCCTCTGGGCAAGCTTTTTGCCCACACCCTGGGCGGCGGTCAGCAGCTTTTCGTCCCCGGTCATTACTGCCAGGGTGAAATTCTGCGGTCCGGCAGAGAGGATCGCCATAGCTGCTTTGGGACCCACGCCGTTGACAGAGGTAAGCAGCTCATAGCACCGCTGCTCCTCCTTACTTGAAAAGCCGTACAGGTCAAAAGCGTCCTCCCGAATAGATTCGGTGATAAAAAGCTTTGCAGTCTGATTTATTTTCAGTTGGGCTGCGGTGTATGCGGTGACCCGGCAGCCGTAGCCTACGCCGCCGCAGTCGATAACCGCCAGCCCCGGCTCTAAAACCGTCACAGGACCTGATACATAATAAAGCACAAGAAAACCTCCCCGGTAATTGAGAATTGAAAATTGAAAGTTGAAAATTATTGTTTGATCGTTTTTACGATGGACGCCAATAAACTTTCAATTTCTCGACAGTCAGAAATAATAGAGTCGAATTCTGTTTTGCTCAAATAATCTGTTTCATATAAAAGCCCGAGCCAGTAATCGGTTTCAGCGGCTTCTTTTAGCGCGATGTTTAATTTAGAGGAAAAGTCTGCTCTGCTTTGCGCATGCTCAGATTCGGCCACATTAGCGCCGACGCTGGTGCCACAGCGGAGTAATTGGCGGGACAAAACAAATTCCCTTTTTGTGGCTTGAAGATATTTACAAAGTTTAACGATACGCACAGCAAAACGGTAGCTTTTATCTCTTATGATGTTGTTCATAATTTTCAACTTTCAATTTTCAATTCCTCATTGCTTTGGCAATAAGAGATGTGCTGGATCGCGCGTGGCACAGGGCGATGGCAATGGCATCTGCCGCATCGTCGGGCTTGGGCATCTTCTCCAGCTTCAACAGCCGCTTGGTCATATCCTGTACCTGATGCTTGGTGGCGTTGCCGTAACCAACTACAGCCTGCTTCACCTGCATAGGCTTGTAGGAAAACACCGGCACACCCGCCTGGCGAATGGCAAGCAAAATCACGCCCCGGCTTTGGGCCACACCGATGCCGGTGGTCACATTCTGACCGAAGAACAGCTCCTCAATTGCCACGGCGTCCGGCTTTGCCTTTTCCAGCAGGCTTTTCATGTCCTCATAGATCATTTCCAGCCGCGCGGAAAAATCCGCCCCTGCCGGGGTAGTGATGGCGCCGCAGCCCAAAAGGGCAGTGTTACCTCGGTCTGCCTCAATAATGCCAAAGCCGGTAATGCCGTATCCGGGGTCAATTCCCAGAATGCGCATTATAAGCCACCTCGCATGATGTTAATATAGTAAAGGATAAGCATGAGAATAAACAGCACAAGCCCGATCCGCGCCAGCCATACCTGCCACTTGGGGCGGGGGATATAGCCGGTTTGCTCTGTCTGCACTTCTTCCTCCGGAATGGAATTTTGCTGTTGCTCGTCCATAATACTCACCTCGAAAATATTATAGCACATTTGTTTTCATTTGCAACAAAGAAAAAGGGAGCGGCTCAGCCGCTCCCTTTTGGGCTTTGATTCGGTTACGGCTTACTTGAAATATCTTTCAAGCAAGCCTTTTAATGCGACGCCATGGCGGGCTTCATCCCTTGCCATTTCATGGACAGTATCATGAATAGCGTCCAGACCGTTCTTCTTGGCGCAGGGGGCCAGGTCGAACTTGCCCTGGGTCGCGCCGAACTCGCAGTCCACGCGCCATGCCAGGTTATCCTTGGTGGTAGCCTTCATGTTGGGCTCCAGATCCTCGCCCAGCAGCTCTGCGAACTTAGCAGCATGCTCAGCCTCTTCGTAAGCGGCCTTCTCCCAGTACAGACCGATCTCGGGGTAACCCTCACGGTGGGCAATGCGGGCCATGCACAGATACATACCTACCTCGCTGCACTCGCCGTTGAAGTTGGCCATCAGCTGATCGAAGATATACTTCTTGTCCTCCTCGGAGATGTCGGGATTGTTCTTCACAGTCTGGGCATAAACGCCGTACTCATGGACAGCAGCCAGCTTCTGCTCGCCCTTCTGCTCCACGAACTTGGAAGCGGGAACTTTACATACGGGGCAGCGGAAGTCGTCAGCCAGCTCCTCGGCGGTGTGAACATAACCACAAACACTGCAAACAAACTTTTTCATAAATCATTTCCTCCAAAATTTTAGTTTTTTAATTTATTGTTGTTGATGATTGGTGCAGCAGCT
>JAZNZM010000255.1:0-2872 GCA_045594965.1 Oscillospiraceae bacterium
GATATTAACTGTATAATGTATCGTCGTCATTTATCGAGAACGGGCGAGAGGATCAGCTCTGAGACCCCGTGCCAACCTGCAGCAAGGCTGTAAGGTGGTCCTGCTGATAGCGATAAAGGGGTGAGTTGATATGAGTACGTAGTCAATGCCTCTCTTGCATCGCAAGGGAAGCTTTTTTTATGCGGCAATACATACATTTTTTGAGTATGATGCCAAAATTATACTTTATATAAGGAAAATCATGTGATAAAATAATTTGTTGAAGAAAGTGCTATGAGGTAATCATTATGAGCGAAAAAAGAAAGAACAGAGTTTTCACTTCCGAGTCCGTGACTGAGGGCCATCCCGATAAGATCTGCGACCAGATCTCCGATGCTGTCCTCGATGCTATACTCTCCGCCGACCCCGCTGCACGCGTGGCCTGCGAGACCACCGTTACCACCGGTCTTGTCCATGTAATGGGCGAGATAACCACCTCCTGCTATGTGGACATTCCCAAGCTGGTCCGCGAGGTTGTCCGTGATATCGGCTATGACCGCGCGAAGTTCGGCTTCGACTGTGATACCTGCGCTGTCATCACCTCCATTGATGAGCAGAGCGCCGATATCGCCATGGGCGTTGACAAGAGCCTTGAAGCCAAGGAGTCCGGCAGTGCGGAGCTTGACCACGGCGCCGGTGACCAGGGCATGATGTTCGGTTATGCCTGCACCGAGACCCCCGAGCTTATGCCCCTGCCCATATCCCTTGCCCACAAGCTGGCCCTGAACCTTACCCGCGTGCGCAAGGAGGGAATCGTAAACTACCTCCGTCCCGACGGTAAGACTCAGGTCACTGTGGAGTACGATGAGGATAATAAGCCTGTGCGCATTGATACTGTGGTCCTCTCCACCCAGCACGGCCCCGAGGTCGAAATGGAGCAGATACGCCGCGATATGATCGAGCTTGTTATCAAGCCCACTCTTCCTGCTGAGCTGCTTGATGAAAATACCAAGTTCTATGTAAACCCCACCGGACGTTTTGTGGTTGGCGGACCCCAGGGTGACAGCGGCCTCACCGGACGCAAGATCATCGTTGACACCTACGGCGGCAGCGCACCCCACGGCGGCGGTGCTTTCTCCGGCAAGGACCCCACCAAGGTTGACCGCAGTGCAGCATATGCAGCACGTTGGGTGGCAAAGAACATTGTGGCCGCAGGCCTTGCTGAGCGCTGCCAGATCCAGCTTGCCTACGCCATCGGTGTTGCAAAGCCCGTATCTGTCCGTGTTGACACCTTCGGCACCGCCAAGTATTCCGATGTAGAGCTTGAAGAGGCTGTTGAGGCCTGCTTCGACCTGCGCCCTGCAGCTATCATCCGCGACCTTGGTCTGCGCAGACCCATCTACCGCCAGACCGCAGCCTACGGCCACTTCGGACGCAGCGACATTGAGCTTCCCTGGGAGCAGCTTGACCGCGTGGACGCACTGAAAAACTATCTGGAGAAGTAAGGAAACGATAATGGCATTTGAAAACGACAGAGAGGACCTCATTGAGGGCCGCAATGCGGTAACCGAAGCTCTGAGAGCCGGCCGCAATATCGATAAGATATATATCGCCAAGGGAGAAGTGGATAAAACCCTTGGTCATATTGCATCCCGTGCCCGTGAAATGGGCATAGTGGTGGTGGAAGCTGACCGCCGCAAGCTGGACTCCATGTCTGTCACCCACGCTCATCAGGGCGTTGTGGCTCTGGCGGCTGTGAGAGAGTATTCCAGCATTGACGATATTCTCCGCATAGCCGAGGAGAGGGGAGAAGACCCCTTTGTTATCGTCTGCGACGAGATATCCGACCCCCACAATCTGGGCGCCATAATCCGTACCGCTGAGTGCGTTGGCGTTCACGGCATCATTATCCCCAAGCGCCGCAGCGCCGGCCTCACCTCCATTGTTGGCAAGACCAGCGCCGGTGCCGTTGAGCATATGGCTGTTGCCAGAGTATCCAATCTTACTGCAGCTATCAAGGAGCTGAAGGAAAGAGGACTCTGGGTATATGGCACTGCTGCAAACGCTCCTGCAGGAATGTGGCAGACAAACCTTACCGGACCTGTCTGCATTGTTATCGGCTCTGAGGGCGACGGTATGGGCAGACTTGTAACCGAAAACTGCGATGTTCTTGTGAGCATTCCCATGCACGGCAAGGTGAATTCCCTCAACGCATCCGCAGCGGCAAGTATTCTTATGTACGAGGTTCTCCGCCAGCGGGGATAAGCCTTGGAATGTAAAGATTCATTTATCAGGAAAGATTTTTTCTGCCGGAGTTAATATGGAAGAAAAAAACTACAACTTCAATCTGAATATTGAGGAAAGCGCACAGGACTTCTCCCTGGACGATATTCTTGATGAATACCGCTCCGGGCCTGAAACTGCCATTCCGGAGACCGAGGCCGGGCCTTTGTCCAGCCCCATAGTCTTCGAGACAGGGGAGGAACCGGGTTCCCACAGCTCCATAAGCTCCGTTGAGGAGTTTATGGCCGAAGATTCCGTGGCGGAAACGGCAAATGAGTTCTCCCATGCTTCCGGCTACGAAGAGGAAGAGTCGAACGCTCCGATCAGCGAGTATGAGCTCCGCAGCCTTGTGGACAGCGATGAACGGGAGGCCTATGCCTCTGCGGACATAGACTACGAGCTGGGAGAGGAAGAGGAGTATACCGGCGAGAAAGCTCCCACGGCAAAGCGTGATCCCAAACGCAGGCGACGCACGAAGCATTCCGGAAAGAGGGCTTTGCTCTCTCCGCTGGTGGCTATTCTTGCTCTTATGACCAATAAACGCAGCGTGCGTGTCAAGGCAGACGGAGAGATACCTACTGCCGAGGATGAGGATGCCGGCATTCCCGAG
>JAZNZM010000256.1:0-14270 GCA_045594965.1 Oscillospiraceae bacterium
GTTGCAGCCGACGCCGACGGAGTGCGCATAGCTTATCTGAACGAGATGAGCTACCGCCGTGAGCTTTGGTACCACCGTCCCCTTACCGACTTCTGGCGTGTGGGCAGAGGCTATGCCCGAAAGCTGGAGGAGCAGGGCATGTACACCATGGGTGATGTGGCCCGCTGCTCCATAGGCTCCGGGCAGGATTACTATAACGAGGAGCTGCTGTATAAGCTCTTCGGTGTGAACGCCGAGCTGCTTATTGACCACGCATGGGGCTTTGAAAACTGCACCATCGCGGATATACGCGCCTACCGCCCCTCAAGCAACAGCATCTCATCAGGACAGGTGCTGAGTTGTCCATACACATGGGAGAAAACAAAGCTTATAGTCCGCGAAATGCTGGACATGCTGAGCCTTGACCTTATGGACAAGGGGCTGCAGACGGACCAGATAGTCCTCACTCTGGGCTATGATATTGAAAATCTCACTGATCCTGTCCGCCGCAAGGCCTATAAAGGCCCTGTCACCACAGACTTTTACGGGCGGCAGGTGCCAAAGCACGCCCACGGCACAGCCAATCTGGGGCGACACACAGCTTCCACAAGGCTTATCACCTCCAAAACCCTTGAGCTTTTTGATCGCTTAGCCGATGAAAAGCTGCTGTTTCGGCGCATCACCATAGCCGCAAACCATATTTTACCCGAGGCAGACGCCCCCAAAGCCGAGGAAGCTGAACAGCTTGACCTTTTCACCGATTATGAGGCACTGCAAAAGCAGCAGGAAGCCGAGGACAAGGCCATGGAAAGGGAGGCCAGACGCCAGCGCGCCCTTATAGACATCAAAAAACGCTACGGCAAGAATGCCATACTCAAGGGCATGAATTTTGAAGAGGGCGCCACCGCCCGGGACAGAAACAGACAGGTAGGAGGGCATAAGGCCTGATGAGAAAATCCGATGATCCCCATCGCTATGATGACATAATCAATCTTCCCCACCCCACTTCTCTGAAGCATCCCCGTATGACTGTGGAAAACCGGGCGGCACAGTTTTCCCCCTTCGCCGCCCTCACTGGCTACGATGCCCTTGTGGAAGAGACCGCCCGCCTTACGGAAGACAGGGCGGAGCTGGACGAGCAGCGCAAGGCTGTGCTGGACGAGAGGCTGCGCATTCTCAGAGAGCGGCTTGGAGAGGAGCCGGAGCTGAGCATAGTATACTTCCTGCCCGACCTTTTGAAATTCGGCGGAGAATATGTCAGCCACACCGGACGGCTGCGGAGAATAGACCCGGTGGAAAAAAGCATTCTTTTCACCGACGGACTGAGAATTCCAATAGCCGACATCAGGGATATTGAAATCCTGCGATAAAGAAAAAAGCCACGGCAGGCGTCAGCCTTGCCGTGGCTTTTTTCTTTATCCTCTTTATCCGATTTTCTTTCCATCCTCAAAGGCATTGCCCACCTTTTCACCCAGACGGAGATAATCATGGTTCACAGGGTCGTAGGTGATGGGATCCAGCTTTCGGGGATCTATGCTGCCATCGGTGATGACGCTCTCATCGGCAATAACATCCACTATCTCACCTATGAGCAGCTCACTTTCGGTGTCGTAGCTCACCATGCGGCACTCAAGGGCCATGGGCAGCTCGTCTATAAGGGGCGCATTAACCTTTTCGCTTTTGGTGCAGTGCCATCCGCAGCGGCTGAGCTTATCCTCCACCTTGTTGCCGGAAACTATGCCCACATAGTCCGCAGCCACAGCGGTGGACGCGGTTGCCATACTCACAGTGAAGTCACTTCCGGCGAGGATATTCTTCATTGTCTTATGACCTGCGCTCACATAGATTGCTATGCGGTTTATGTCCGCGGCACAGCCCCATGCTGCATTCATGGCATTGGGCACACCGTTTTCATCGTATGTTGCAATTATAAGCACAGGCATGGGGTACATAAAGGGCTTTGCCCCGAAGGATTTTCTCATATTCATTCTCCTTTATTTCATCTCGCCGAAGGCGTCCACAATATAGCCTATATACATATAGTGTGGCTCATGATCTGTGTACATGGTGTTCTGAAGCTTTTCCGGCACACGGTCAAAGTCCATCTGCTGGGAGAATATCTTTTTGCAGACGAAGGTGAGCTCCGCTTCCTCAAAGCCCACGCCGTGCTCCATAGCCACGGGAGTGAGGGAGGTTTTGGCCACCTTGTCCCCGTCTCTGCCGGAGAGAGTACCCAGTATTTTCGCGTCCTCTCTGTTGGACTCGGGCAGGAAGCAGATGGTGAAATAGTCGTTTTCCTCCATAAAGCCGAAGGTATGGCGGCAGGGTCGGACGTAGATGGTTACAGCCGCGCCGGGATGATCCCAGATATTGCCCATCATGCCCCAGCTGAGGGTCATGCAGTTCCAGTTGTCGATACCGCCCGCCGTGACTATTGCCCATTGGGTGGAAAACTTTCTGAACACATCGTAGTTCACGTCAACAAAGTTATCTTTTGTAATTATCTCGGACATGTTAATCACCCTTTTGAAAAAATCCTGCATTTATTATACAACCTGAAATATATCTGTGCAAGAGAATACAAAGCCCCTCCGAAAAATGGGAGGGACTTTATAGTTTTCAGTTTTCCAGAGCTTGGCTCAACGCATATTCAAGGAAGGCTTTGGAATCGTCCTCTGTAAAGTAAATGCCGAAAAACTGTTCTGTCTGTGGAAAATCAATATATACATGGTCAAAGCTGCCGATGTATTCTTCTTCGTTTATAAGTAAGGGCAGATGCTCAGGCGAAAGAGGTATGCCTGTCAGGTCATAAACCGCCTTGGCGTTTCTCACGCAGCGAAAAAGCACTTCCGCGCTTTCCTCTGTGTGTATTACAAAGCGTTCCACGTAATATCCGTTTACATTCTCCATAAACTCAATACTGTCCGAGCCGCTGTAGTCTATCTGCTCGTCATAGAGCTTTACCACTTCCTCCAGCAGCTTCTCCCGGGCTTTGAGGTCTTCATTATAGTCCGTGTCCGGGGAAAAGCCTCCGCAGGCAGCAAGGGCAAGGGCGCAGGCTATAAGGCAAAAACAAAGAGCAAGTTTTTTCAGCATAGGCTTTACCTCCCTGTGGATAAGCGGCGGCAGCAAGCGGCCGCCCTACGACTATGCATATACCTAAATACACGCAGCCCGTAAAACGGTGAGTCCCTTTTGACGGGCGATTCATGAATCGCCCCTACGGGATGCAGGAAAATATACGCCCGTCCCTGTAGGGAACGGTCTTGACCGTTCCGTTTTTCGGCGGGGGCAAGCCCCCGCCCTACGGGTATTCTCAGTCTCTTCTCAGTGCGTCTATGGGGTTCAGGTTTGCGGCCTTCACGGCAGGAACTATGCCGAAAACAAGGCCGATTATCATGGAGAAGGCCACGGATATGATAATTGCAGGAAGGGATATGGCCACAGGAATGCCGTTTGTCCTGGAAATAAGCTCAGCCAGAAGGATGCCGATTATCACGCCCACAATGCCGCCGAGACTTGTGAGAACGCTGGCCTCTGTGAGGAACTGGAAGCGGATGCGGCGCTTCTTGGCGCCCAGAGCCTTTTTAAGGCCAATCTCGCTTGTACGCTCGGTGACGGAAACCAGCATGATATTCATGACGCCGATACCGCCAACCAGAAGGGATATGCTGGCAATCCAGATAAGCTGTTGGTTTGTGGAATTGCTCATTTCCTGCAGCTGCTGAGCCTGCTCAAGGAGGTCCTCGCTGCGGTAGGAATACTGGCTGCCGCTGACGCCCTCGCCCTCAACGGCGCCGTCCTCGGCCATCTCCCCATCCACAGGGGCATCCCCTGCCATCATTCCGCCCTGAGCGCTGATCTGGGTCTCTGTGAGCAGATCCGCAACGCCCTTGCCGGCCTTGGTCATATCATCGGTGCTTTTGGCGCGCACAGCCACGGACTGTGGCTCATCGAAGCGATAGACTATGGGCCAGCAGCTGTTGGGCATAAAGATAGTGCCGCCGGAGGTATCCGTATACATATAGTAGTCCTCATAGCTGTTTATCTGAGGACTGAAGGCGCTGCTTTTTTCCACCATGCCGATAACTGTGAAGGGTTCGCCCATTATTTCCACCGTCTTGCCCACGGGATATTCCCCGGGAAAGAGGGTGGAGGCGGCCTTTTTATCCAGCAGCAGCACCTTGCGGAAGGAGTCGAAATCCTCCTGAGTGAAGCCGCGGCCATAGCTGAGGATATAGTCATTCACCTGCAGATAGGCCTCGTCAGCTCCGATAACAGAGCCGGAGAAGCTGAGCTTGCCCGCGCTGACATTCTCGCTCCACTGCCGTGCATTATAGAAGGATACCTTCTCAACGCCCGGTAGGGCTTCAAGCTCCCCTCTCATGGATTCCTCTATGAGCTTTACCCCCTGAGGCAGAGGGTTATAGCTCATATCGTAGATATAACTGTCCTGATAAAGCTGCACCGTTACAACATTGCTGCCGGAGCCGATAAGATTCTGCTTAATCTGCTCGTTGGTGCCCTTAATGGTGGAAACTATGGTAATAATGGAGGCAATGCCTATGATTATGCCCAGCATGGTGAGCACGGAGCGCATTTTATGGCCCCAGATGCCCTGAAAGGCAAGTCTTATATTTTCCATAAACGCACCTCCTTAATAACCGTAGAGATTTTCCCATGTGCCGTCTTCCGTAGGCGCACCCTCTTTGACCTCCTTGCCGTAGGGGAAGGCCACCCAATCGTCTGCGGTGATGCCGCTGACCACCTTGGAATATTCGCCCCAGAGCATGCCGCCAAGGCGCACCTGACGCTTCTCCAGCAGTCCGTCCTCGCCGCGGACAAAGACGAAGCTTGATGCTCCCTCTGTGCGCACAAAGGCGTTGGAGATATAGAGGTTTCCGGTCTGTCCATCGCTTTCATTCTGGCGGAGAGTCATGGACACATAGTAACCGTCCTGAAGCATGGCAGACTCATCGATAAATATTTTATAGGGATAATAGGACACATTCTGGGAACCGCCATAGTAGTAATAGTCACCGTTTTCCTGAGGGAAGGGCTGAATTTCAACAATGGTGCCCTCATAGTTCTCGCCGGTGTCCCAGCTCATTACATCCACCTTCTGGCCAACGCTTACGCTTTCCAGATCAAGCTCGCTGACAGAGCCGGTCACATAGAAGCCGCCGCCACCGGAGACCTTGAGAAGGGGCATTCCCATATCAATGGAGCTCTGGGGATCCAGAAGTCCCACCACCGTGCCGTCAAACTCCGCTTCAACAGCTCCGTCATCGGCCTCCTTCTCCATAATTCTGTATTCGGCCTCGCTCATTTTCACCTGAAACTCCAGTTCCTTTATCTGCTGCTGCTTGGCAACACGCATCTGGTGTATCTCCGCAGCGGTAAAACCGGAGTTCCACTCTATCCCGTCGTCGGGGGCGCTGCCCGTGTTGGCCACGGAGGGGTCAAACCACATAAAGCGGTAGGTGGTCTCAGCGGGCTTGATAAGCTGACCATTATGGTCGGTAACAGCCTCAGACTCAATACGCACCATTTTTATGCCGAATTCCTTGGTAACGGCACCCTCATTGGAGTCATTTTCCGTGTGCTGGAAGATCACAAACAGGCTGTCGTCCTCGCGTCCGTAGAAGAGTGCATCCATAAGAAGAGAGTCCACCATGGCGTTGGAGCGAAGCCAGCAATACTGGGGAGTGAGGCTTGTATCGCCCTTGCCCTTATATACCTCATAGTCCTTGCCCTCAAGCTCAAGGTCGGCAATCTCCTTCTCCGGCTCGGTGGGAGTCTCCTCGGGATCGGGAGTCTCCACGGGCTTATAGGAGATGGGCACATAGGAGTTTATCACCGCAAGCTCGCGCCTGGCGGTTTCAAGATCCAGCTTGGTCTGCTCCACACTGAGAGCCTTTCTCTGTAGGGCAATATCGCTGAGAGTGGTATCATAGGTGAAGAGTACATCGCCCTTTTTCACCTGCTGCCCCTCGCTGACCAGAATTTCCGTAACAGTCTGGGTGCCGCTGAGATACACAGGCTGCACCTTGTCGGTTGTGACCATGCCGCTGCTCTCAGTGCCGTAGTCATAGTAGTCGGCTATGCCGGGAAGCCCCTCATAGAAGGAGTAGACATACACGCTTTCGGCATTCATCTTCGGGAGGAAGTATGCTCCCGCACCTATGGCAGCAGCCAAAAGCACTATGACGAGGACTATCCAGAGCCACTTTTTCTTCTTTTTAGCCTTGCTCATTGCCGCGTCCCTCCTCTCCGGGTTCAGTGACGAGGCAGCCGTCCAGTATGCGGTAAATCTTGTCCGCACGCTCGGCAACGGACTGCTCATGGGTTATCATGATTATAGTCATGCCCCTCTCGCTGAGGGAGCGGAAAATATCCATTATCTGATTGCCGGAGGCTGTGTCCAGAGCGCCGGTGGGTTCGTCCGCCAGCAGCAGCTTCGGCTCTGTGACCATGGCGCGGGCAATGGCCACTCTCTGGCACTGACCGCCGGAAAGCTGGTTGGGCATAAAGTTCATACGCTCTTCCAGCCCCACGCTTTTCAGAGCCTCGGCAGCTCTCGCCCTGCGCTCGGACTGGGGCACACCTGCATAAAGCAGAGGCAGCGCCACATTGTCAAGGGCACTCATCTTGGGCAGAAGATAGAAGTTCTGGAACACGAAGCCTATATATTTATTGCGTATCTCCGCAAGGGCATTGTCGCTCATGGAGCCGATGTCCTGACCCTCCAGCAGATAGCTGCCCTCACTGGGCACATCCAGACAGCCTATGAGGTTCATGAGGGTGGTCTTGCCGGAGCCGGAGGGCCCCATTATAGCCAGATACTCACCCTTGTCCACACTGAGGCAAATGTCCTTCAGAACGGGAACCTCCGTTTTGCCCCGGCTGTAATTTTTATAAACATGCTCAAACTGCACTACCATGACTCAGCCCTCCGCACCGGAGAAATCACTTGTCTCCCTGTAACTCACGGCTGCCCCTGCCACACATTCGGGGTTCATGGGATCTGCCACATATTCCGAAGGCTCAAGGCCCTCAAGGATCTCATAACTGCCCTTCATGCCGTCATACATGCCCAGTGTAACGCTGCGCTGGGCAAGCTTATTGTCCTTGCCTGCCACCCAGAGCACAGCGGTAGTATTGCCTGTGGCCTCGTCAAAGCCCATTTCCGTAAAGAAGCTCTCCGGTATCCAGAGGCCCTCGGTCTCGGCAGCGGGAGCGAGCTCCACATATACATGCTGACCCAGCAGCAGTCCCTCGGTGGAGTCCAGCTCGATGAAGAACACATAGTTGGAGGTACTGGTCATTGGATCCATATAGCCGCCGTACCAGTAGTCCCCCTGATTCTGATCAGGCTCATCCACATCTATGCTGAGAACAGTGCCGTCCCACCACTGATTTGCGTCCATGCGGGAATAGGCCCGAACTCTCGCTCCGGGCATGAGACCGTTATACATATTCATCTCATTGAGGCTGCCCTTCACCTTATATGCTCCCTCCTGCTGGATGGAGATATAATACTGGGCGCTCTGATCCTCGTTCACGGAGCGCACTGTGCCGTCCACAGGGCTAAGCACGTCCACATTGGAGAGCATTTCCTCAAGGTCGGCAATGCTCTTTTCCTTGGCGATTATCTGGTAATCGTTCTCAAGGATGGTGGTCTTGAGGGTATTTATCTCAAGGGTCAGACGGGACTTATCAGCCTCATTATAGGTATACTGAAGCTGCTGCTCCAGCTTGGGAAGCTGCTCAGCATAGCCGGTCTGCTCATTTTTCATTTTCTCAAGCTCCAAAAGCTGCTTCTCATGCTCAAGCTCCAGAGCCTCAAGGTCATAGCTGAAAAGCTTGTCCCCGGCCTTCACCTCATCGCCAACAGCAACATAGGTCTCGGCTATGGTTTTGGTAGCATCGCGCTGAATCTCGGCAACATCCTCGCTTACCACCATGGCGGCATAGCGCTCGCCTGCTCCGGCAGCAATGCCGAGCTGGTCAGCCCTCTGAACGGGCACACCTCCGCTCTCTCCACCGCATGCGGCAAGAGAAAGGAGCAAGACAAGAGCAAGAATAATAACTGTGGGTTTTTTCAGCATTTCTGAACCCTCCCTGAAAAATTTACGGATTTAAGTATATAATAAACCTGCCGGCTGTAATAATCAACCGAAGCAAAGCTTAAGTATATATGAATTTTCCATACAGTTAATATATAGACGGAAAAAAGCATCAAAAGTTCCTCAGATAAATAAAAAAAGCGGCGGAAGCCGCTAAAGAATGTCAATAAATAAAAAAGCGGCTGAAGCCGCTTTTTTATTTATTGACATTCTTTTTATTGACATTCTTTTTCTTTTTGCTCCTGACAGCAGCCGCAATTACCGCCAGTGCCAGCAGCGTTCCGGCGGCTATGACCGCGATTATCAGTCCAACCGGTATTTCCGGCCGGATCTCTGTCACTGCAAAGGAACAGCTCTCCCCTTCCGCCGGGAACACCAGATAACTGGTCTGCACCTCATAGTCCACAGCAGACCATTCGCCGTCTCTGAGCACCTGCACTGCAAGCTCATAGCGGCTTTCAGGCCTCAGAAACCTCACGGAATAAGCGTCTTCGGTGCTGCCCACAGCCTTTACAGTCCATGCCGCAATGCTTCCCTCAGGGGCAGTCCCGCAATTTTCCATTTCCGGCACAGAACCGGGAAGAAAGGCTCCCTCAAGGAGCACAACAGCGCGCTTGCCCACCTGCCGGGAGGATGCGACCACCTTGTCGAAGGGAGTATATACCGCCTCCACAACATCGGAGAAGGTGAGTTTATTATAGTCAAACTTTTCCCATTCTCCCACATGACCGACTTTATCCGGCACCTTTGGAAGCTCGGAAAGGTCAAAGCTCTCTCCGTATTTGAAGCCAATGCTTTTAATCATAATATTTTCAGCCACAAAGGTCAGCTTGAAATCCGTGAATTCTCCCGGCAGATCACCGAGAGCCATGAACGCATCATACTCCAGCGGCTCGGCCTTCCCGCTATAGCTTACACCGTCTATTCCACCGCACTCTTCGCCCACGAAGTAGTTTTCACTTGCCTCACCTGTAAGCTCTCCTGCAATGGCGCCTATGAAGCCGCCCTCAGCGGAAATGCGCACTATGCTGCGGCAGCCGCTTATGCTCTCCACGCTGCCCGCAATTCCGCCCACATAATCCCTGCCGCTGAGAACACAGAGACTCTTGCTGTTTCTTATGGCAGCTGCGGATTGACCGGCAATGCCGCCCACATAGTCACCGGAAAGACTCTTTATCTCTCCGTAATTCTCGCATCCATAGACCACGCCCAGATCCATATAGCCCACTGCGCCGCCTGCTCCGTCCTTTTTTGCGCTGACGCTGTCGTAGTTCACGCAGTTCAGAAGCACGGCGTTGGTAAAGAAGCGGAAAGAACCTCCCGAGGCGCCGGATACTGAGATATCCTCCTCCGGGTCAATGTCATATTCAACGGCCATTGTGCCGCAAATACCTCCAACATTAACATCGGCGGCAACACTGCCCCGGTTTTCGCAGCTCTGAATCTTGCCGTCGCGCTCCTCGAAAAGCTCCTCCTCGGACATGTCCTCATATACTGTCACATCTGTTTCGCCCTCGAGAAGCTCCACGAAGCAGTCCATCACCTTGAAAAACTGGCTGTTAATATCCCTCAGATCATCGCTTACAGTACCCACAGAGCTGTTCACAGTCTGATTCAGTCTCTCCATCTGTCCGCTGAGTCCCAAAAGCGCAGCTTCCATTCTGTCGGTCTCATCCATAAAATCCTGACCCAGGCCGTTGAAAATATCTGTATTCTCCCGCCCCAGATCCGTCAGCAGCTCTTCCATAGCTCCTGCCATAGTCCCCAGAGCGTCCGATGCAAGCCCCAGTTCATCAAAGGCACTGTCCAGAGGCTCTGTGAGCGCTTCAACCACATGGTCCATGTCCGCCAGCTTCTGCGAAGCGAGTTCAAGGCCGTTTTCCATGGCATCCTTAAACTTGTCCGAAGCCCCCTCCATAAGAGCGAAGGCATCATCGACCTTGCCTATGGCTCCCGAAATCACAGCGGTGAACTCCTCAAGGCCGTTTTGCACCTGTTCAACAGCCTGATCTATCTCATCCCTGTCGGGCAGCTGAAGCCCACCTTCGGCTTCGCTGTTTTCTGTGTCTCCATCGCCATTGAAGTTCTGCCCCAGCTTTTCGGCATAGTTTTTCAGGTCAGTGGCAGCGCTGCGGCACAGGGCTATTGCACCGCTGAGCTCATCCTCGGCCTCGCCAAGCTTCACAATGGCATAATTGGCATAGTCTATTACCTCCGAGAACTCCTCTCCGCTGCTTTCCAGAGCGGAGACAAATTCTCCAAGAGCTGTCATGGCAGCGCTCACATGGGAGAAGCACTCCTCCAGATTGCCAGCGATACCGCCCATGCGCTCAATATATGCAGCAGCCAGAGCGGCGAAGTCGTTTATGTTCTGAATATTCCCGTCAACGAAACTCACAAGAGCATCCCCTATCAAGGATGCGCTTTTGCCCGCGTTTTCAAGATAGCTGCCTGCCTCGCTGAGAATGGAGCTGACATCATTGGATGAGTTCTCGAAATCTCCTATCATGTCGTCCAGCAGCACTTTCAGCGCATCCATCTCCGCATTGAGTCTGCTGAGAGCGGTTGAGGAGAAGTGAAGAGTTATGGAGGGCACCAGCTGTCCCACCACGCCGCCTACATCCTTGCGTCCGTTCACAGTGCCGAAATTGCGGCAGCTGTCCATGAAGCCGGACTGGCGTCCGACCACGCCGCCCACATTGTAGCCCACATGGGGATAGCCCACGTTGCCGCGGTTTGAGCAGCTTACAAGTCTGCCCTCGGAATAGCCGGCGATGCCGCCCGTATCCGTATGGGCGGACACATTCTCCGTGGAATTGAGCTCATGCCAGTTTATATCAAGGCCCTCGCTCTCTATCTCCGGGTTTGTGGTGTTCACGCCGCCCAGATTGCTGCAGGCAAAGATACTGCCCAGATTCCGTCCGGCTATGCCGCCGGTATAGTGTTCACCGGAGACCTGCGCAAGGCTGCGGCATCCGGAAATATAGCCCTCAGCCCCATTCACGCCAACAATGCCGCCAATATCACTGCGTCCGCTTACGCTGCCGTGGAAGGTGCAGTTTATTATCTCTCCTCTGTTTTCACCGGCTATGCCGCCGAAGCCCTGAGCGTTGATTTCCGGGCTGACAGCGCCCTCTACCGTGAGTTCGCGCACAACGCCCTCTTCCCCGATGTAGCGGAAGAGACCTCCCACTGCGGAGCCGCCGGAGCTTATTTTGAGGCCGCTGATGCTGTGGCCTCCGCCCTCAAAGCGTCCGCTGAAAGAGGCAATCGGCTCAAATTCCTCGTTTTTAAGGTCTATGTCCTTTTGCAGAACAACGGTCTTGCCTATACTCCATGAATCAAGACGGCAGGATCGGCTCAGCTCTCTCAGCTGAGAGGCTGTGAATATCTCTATCCTGTCCCCGTCGGCAAAAGCGCCTGTGGGAAGTATGCTGAAGACAAGAGCTATGGCTGCAAGGAGTGCGGAAAGTCTGATTTTTCTCATTCTTCCTCCTCCTTTTCCTGCGCCCGGACAATGCTTATATTTTCCGTCTCCACCATGGCCTTCACTTCACCACGGATGTTTCCATGAACATTTGCATCAATATAGCCGTTTACATAGCCGCGGATACGGCCATGGACATTCACATATCCCTTTATTTCCTGACGCAGCTCGGGCAGCGGCACACGGAATGATGTCTTTTCTATGATGGCATCTCCAAACACCAGGATCTCAGGCAGAACGCCAAGCACCAGTATCATGGAGATTATGGTTCCGCGGCCTATGCAGAGACCCATTGTGTAAATACTCGGCTCTGTGGAAATAAAGCTTATAAGTATACCCGCGGAGGAGAGGATGACACCGCTGGTCATAACCGTGGGGAAGGCCAGATTGAGGGCTTCCACCATGGCCTCCTTATAGGGCATGGTCTTTTTAAGCTCCAGATAACGGCTGGAGAGGACTATGGCATAGTCTATGTTGGCACCCATCTGAATGGCGGAAACTATGAGATAGCCCATAAAGAAGATATTTTGCTGCTGCAGCGTGGGGAAAGAGAAGTTTATCCAGATACTTCCCTGAATGACCAGTATCAGCAGCACGGGCAAGCCTGCCGACTTGAAGGTGAACAGCAGTATAGCCATGACAAAGACTGCGGTAAGGATGCTTATGAGCAGATTATCCCTTGTGAAGGAGTCTGCAAGGTCTCTGGCTGAGGTGGCCTCGCCCACAACAAGCACATTGCCCTCGCCATAATACTTTTCGCCCATATCATGGATCACATCCAGAAAGGCGTATACCTCCTCCCCCTCCATGGGCAGATCAAGTGACACGACCATACGGCTGTGCTTATCGCTCTGGAGCTGACCAAGAGCCTCCTGAAGCTGGCCTCCCATTTCCTCAAGCATGGTGGACATATCCTCGTCAAGGCTGATGAAGCCGCCCTCCATCTCCGCAGAGAGATAAAGGAACATATCTATAAGAGGTATGGGGTAGGAATTGATGTCGTTGAATATTTCGCCCATATCCTCATTGCTGACGGCATAGGCGGTATACAGCAGCTGCACCATCTCTATATCCATATCCGTAAGCTCGGCGAACTCACGGGTGGTGAGCGCGCTCGTGAGGGTATAGCCGTCCATGGCCTCCACATTGGCAAGACCCATGGCGTAGTTGACCTCCTCGCGGGCCTCAAGGTCACGGAGGAAAGCGGCCTCGCTCTCATAATCGCCGCAGGGCACTATAATGGCCATGACATTCTGGGTGCCGAAGGCCTCCTTTATTCTCTCCTCGGCAAGCTGTCCCTCGCTCATCTTGGTGGTGGCAAGGGTGCTGTATCCAAATGCGTAAGGACAATTACTTGAAAGCACGAAGGCAGCAATGACCACCACTATAAAAAGCGGCGGCACAACATAGCGCAGTTTCACCATCAGCTTGCCCCAGAAGTTTATGCGGGGTATAAAGGAGCGGTGTCTCGTTTTCTGCAGCGCTCCGGCAAAGAGCATAAGCAGTCCGGGCATAAGAGTGAACACTGAGAGCAGACTTATAATAATGCTCTTGATAAGCACCTTGCCCATATCCGCTCCCAGACCGAATTGCATAAACATCAGGGCGGCCATACCGGAAATTGTGGTGAGTGAGGAGGATGCTATCTCGGGAATGGCCTTGCTGAGAGCAAGTATGCAGGCCTCGCGGTTATCGTGGCTGAGCCTTTCCTCCGAAAAGCGGTGGCACATAATGATGGCATAGTCAATGGCAAGGGCAAGCTGCAGCACAACGGTTACAGAGTTGGAAACAAAGCTTATCTCCCCGTAAATGAAGTTTGTGCCCATGTTTATGGCAGCTGCCGCAAGGAAAGTCATAAGCAGCACCAGCACCTCTGCATAGGCCTGGCTTGTCAGCAGCAGCACCGCCACAACTATAACGGAGGCCACAGCCATGATCACCAGCATTTCCGAAGCCAGCATCTCGTTCATATCGTAGCCCACATCGGAATCTATATATGCGTCATAGTCCGCAAGATAGGCTTTTATCCCGTCCATGGCGGCAATGCTTATCTCGTCCGCGGTCTCTCCCGCGAAGGTAACATCAAAAAGGGCTGAGGCATTTTTATATCCGCTTTCGTCGTCGTTGAATGTCACCATGGCAACGCCTTCTATTTTGCCCAGCTCATCCGCTATTTCCCGCGCCCGCTCCACGGTGATATTTTCCACCATGATACGGCCTGTTCCGGAGGCGAAGAACTCCTCTGCCATTATTTCTATACCTATTCTGGTTTCCGTGTTCTCCCCCAGATAGTCGGTGGTGCTCTCATTCACATCCACCCAGCCCAGGGAGAAAACGCTGAAGATTATGCCAAGTATGTAGACCAGAAAAAACAAACTGCGCTTATCCACAACAAAGGTGGCCAAGCGGTAAAAAAAACTTTTATTCTCGCTCTTTTCAGCGGCCATTAACAACACTCCCCGGGTATACGCACTGCCCACACAATACCATAAAGACTTTACTTCTTTTATCTTATCAGTATACTCGATTAAGCACAATCAATCAACCGACAATTTGTAAATAAACACTTAAAAATCAAGATTTTAACACAACATATAGACTTTCCCCATATTTTCAGGCAGCACAAACCCAGATGTCGCCACCCAGGCAACATCTGGGTTTGTGGAGGATTTCGG